>JACSRL010000423.1 GCA_014879765.1 Anaerolinea sp.
CAGAAACCGGGTTTTTCTCGTGCGTCCATGGTCTTCGTCTGCGCAACGGCCTTTCATGGCGCCATGACCATGGTCTGTGAGACAAAAACCCGGTTTCTAATGCCATACCTGAGCAGTTACCCCAATTCGACGATCATTCACTGAAGGAGTTATCACCCATGATTTGGAAGACCGATGCTTCCCACACCAGCATTCATTTCCTCGCTCGCCACATGATGTTGACCAAGGTGCGCGGCGAGTTTCAGGACTTCAGCGTTGACTTTAACCTGGACACCGAGCACCCCGAAGCGGCCACGGTCGAGGCGCGCATCAAGACCGCCAGTGTTTTCACCAAGGATGAGAAGCGCGACGCCCACCTGAGGTCGGCCGAGTTCTTCGACGCCGAGGCCTACCCGGAGATGGTCTTCAAGAGCACCCGAGTCGAGCGCACCGGCGACGAGACGGCCAAGATGTACGGCGACCTGACCATCCGCGATGTGACCAAGCCGGCGGTGTTGGAGGTGAGCTACCTGGGTCTTTCCAAGGCGCCGTGGGGCGCGACCTCGGTGGGCTTTGAGGCCAAAACCAAGATCAACCGCGAGGATTGGGGCCTGACCTGGAACGTGACGCTGGAGACCGGTGGCTGGCTGGTGAGCAAGGATATCACCATCGAGATCGAAGCTGAGTTCGTCCAGAGCGAGAGCGCGTAAAGGGCCTGGCTCGCGGCGGCAATGCGCCGTGGGAGCCCCACGGCGCATTCTATCGCCCCGCGTCAACCTGACATTCTTCAGAAATCGGAAGCTTGTTTGACCTGTGTCACATTCAGGTCAACGCCAGGGCTTCCGATTTTTGGGTTTAGAGAAACCATCCAACAGGAAAAACCTGGCCTCTGTCAGGCTGGCTGAGCAGTTGCTGTTTGAGTACTTTGTTGGCCGGCTTATAGTCGGCTGCGGCCAGGCGCGGTACAATAGACAAGCAGCGGCCGATGGCCGGCGCAGATCACGCGGCGTAGAGATGGAGCAATCGCATGACAAAGACAGAGATCGTCAAAACAGACGCTGAGTGGCAGCAAGAGCTGACCCCCGAACAATACAGAATCTTGCGCCAGAAGGGCACCGAGCGGCCCTTCACCGGCGAGTACTACCACAACAAGGCCGCGGGCGCCTATCTGTGTGCAGCCTGCGGCCAGGAGCTGTTCAACTCCGCCAGCAAGTACGAGTCTGGCTCTGGCTGGCCCAGCTACTGGCAGCCAGCCGCCGCGGACGCAGTCGACACCCGGCGCGACCTGAGCCATGCCATGATCCGCACCGAGGTCACGTGCAGTCGCTGCGGCGGGCATCTGGGCCACCTGTTCGACGACGGCCCACAGCCCACCGGCCTGCGCTACTGCATCAACTCGGCGGCCATGAAGTTCCAGCCGGCCGGCGACGCCTAGCAGCGGCCGCCGCGGCTGAAATGAGCAACGGGCGGGCTGGCCCGGTCAAAGGACCGGCCAGCCCGCCCGTTGGATTCTGGCCCCGGCTGCGCCTGGCCCCGGCCACCGAATCAAAAAGCGTCCGGCGTTGGATCGCCACCTGCGATGGGATCCGCGCCGGACGCCTGACGGTCGATCGCCGATCTACAGCAGCGTGGCGGTCAGCACGATCTCATTGACCGCGGCCAGCGCCTTGGAGACGGGGCATTTGGCCTTGGCATCCGCGGCCAGCTCCTGGAAGCGGGCGGCGTCCAGATCGGGCACTTCGGCCTCGGTGTTCAGCTCGATCTTGCTGATGGTAGGGCCGGCCGCCAGATGGACGGTGGCGGTGGTGTAGATGCGCGTCGGCGGTGTGCCGTTGTTGGTCAGCAGCGCGGACAGGAACATGGAGTAGCAGCCGGCATGGGCCGCGCCGATGAGTTCCTCGGGGTTGGTGCCCTTGGCGCCCCCCTCGAAGCGGGTGGCAAAGGTGTACGGTCCCTCGAAGTAGCCGCTGGCGACCTTCATGACGCCATTGCCCTCCTTGAGGGTGCCGTTCCAGGTTGCTTCCGAACGCGTGATTGACATAATGTACACTCCTCTTTTTTATGATGATCCGCAGAACTTTGATGGATCGAACGCTTCAAGGGTAACAGCCCGGCTGTGGTTTTGCAGTATGAGCGGTTCCAGAGCGCGAGCTCAATCTGTTTTCCGCTGTAGGTCAAGCACTTGTCTGTTTTGCCGCGCCGCGTCAATTTGATCGTTGCTGCTGGCAGGCTATAATGGGTGCGGGCGCCCGCCTGTGGACGTCCGCTTGAGCCATCGCCTTTGGCTCTTTGTGTGATTGGCAACATCCCCATGCACCCACTACAACACCTGCTGGACAACAATCGTCGGTGGTCGACCGCGCGCACCGCGATAGACCCCGACTTCTTCCCGCGACTGGCGCATCAACAGGCGCCGCAATACCTGTGGATTGGCTGCTCTGACAGCCGGGTGTCGGCCAACGCGATCATCGACGTTGATCCGGGTGAGGTCTTCGTACACCGCAACGTGGCCAATTTGATGGTACACACCGATGTGAACTGTCTGTCGGTGCTTCAGTACGCGGCCAACGTGCTTCAGGTCAAGCACGTCATCGTCTGCGGCCATTATGGCTGCGGTGGCGTGACCGCGGCCCTAACCAACCTCCGGTATGGCCTGATCGACAATTGGCTGCGCCACCTTAAGGATCTCTATTGCGATCACAGCGGCGAGCTGGAGGCCATCACCGACCCCGAGGCCCGCATCGATCGTCTGTGCGAGTTGAACGTGGCGCGCCAGGTGGTCAACGTTTGTTGCACCGCGATCGTTCAGGATGCCTGGCGTCGCGGTCAGCCGCTGGCCGTGCATGGCTGGATCTATGGCCTCAAGGATGGCATCATCCACGATCTGAATGTCACCATCGAGCGCGCTGAACAGGTTGCTGCCATCTACCGCATGGACGGCTGAACGGAGAAAACAACAAGCCCCATGACGGGGCTTGTTCAAGTCGTTGCACTATGGGGTGTGGGCGCTATTCGAAGTGCGCCAGGGCGTTGTCCTTGGCCAGTCCATAGCCCAGGATCAGCAGCGGGATGACGGCGTGGAAGGCCGCCACCATGGACGGGTAGATCATCAGGCCGACCGCGATGCTGCCCACGACGCTGGCCACGAAGAGATAGAGCCCCCAGCGCTTCCAAAGCCACAGGCCGACCACGCCGGCGATGCCCAGCAGTCCCACCACGATCGCGCCGCCCAGCACCAGCGGGTGGCTGATGTCGTATGTGGTGCGGCGATAGAGCAGCGGCACGATGGCGTCCAGCACCGCGCCCAGGCTGACCAGCGCCAGGACGATGGTCAACAGCGTGCTGCGCCGTTTGCTGGCCGGCTGGCCCTTGCCCTGAGCAGACTTGCTGCCCTGCTTGTTCTTGTTGGACTGGCCCTGGCCGGAACCGCTCTTCTTGCCAGTTGTGGCTTCAGGCTGTTGCGGAACGGTCTTGCGCGGCGCTGGCTTGTGCTGTGAAGCAGATTTAGCCATAGATAGATGAAACTCCTTTCGAGTGCGGGTGGATAGGCCACAATTATGCTGTGATTGTTCTATTCCGTCAAACCTTTGAATGCCGCCCAACAACTCTGGAGATTCCCGGTTTTTTGCGATGGAACGTAACTGCTCAGGTGCCAGGCACTTTTGAGGTGATTTGCAGACAGAATTGCCTCCGACGACGTTGCTGCAAACGCAGATTCAAGTGCCTGGCACCTGTGGCTGAGCAGTTACACTCAAAGTTGTTGCCCAATGAGAAACCTGGTTTCTGATTGGAGACATGGTTACTTCGGAGGATGCCATCCCCAGGCAATCCACACCCGTCGGGAGCGCACGACATGGGCGTTGTTCAACCGCAAAGCCGTGATCGTGGCACGGCCGGTTGATGTGCGTCCCGCTATTATCAGGCCTCCTTGTTCCCAAATGAAGTGGTCCTCCCAACGCTGTCGACGTGGATCGAACAATTCGACCGGCGAACCAGTCAGTGGATCCAGTGCATGGCGGCGATCTGCCTTGTGCTGATTGCACCGTGGGCATGCGAGCCAGAGGTTGTCCTCCTCCGAGTCACCCCCTGCCGCCAGCGGTATGATGTGCTCAATTTCCAACGGCATGCCAACCACCGCTTCTTGTGTCAGGCAATAGCCGCAACGGTGCTTAGCATGGTCAGCAACGCGCGTTCGTATCTCTTTCGGAATGGTATGCCGAGTCATGGCACGTGCAAGACCGCGAGATCAGAAAGATCGTAGCCTCGCTGTTTAAGAAGCAATGCCGCCTCGGCGCGTCGAACCATGGTGCGGTCATAGGCGTCGATCAGTTGTTGTTGCTGTTTTTGCTCTGCCTGTGTCAGCGGATGGCGCTGTGCCTTGTCGTTCAGATTTGCCAGACTGCGCTGTTGTTGGGGCGTGAGCGTGCTGCGCGCAATGATCCACAGCACATCGTCGGAAAGCTGCGCAAAGGATGCCAGTTCAGTTTCTATATCTGCCGGCAAGGCGGGCAGCGCCGGTATCTCGCGCAGAACGATGTCCTTCACGACCTCCGCCATCGGTCGATTCTGGCGATGCGCTGCACTGCGCAGTTGCTCAAAGGCCGCCTGCGGTAGTTCGAATGTAATTGCTGTTGACATGGCTTGGTTCATACCTCATCCATCGATTCCATCAGAGAGTCAGACAGCGCCCTGGTCATTGTATCATTACTCCTGTCACGACGCAACCAAAAAGTTGATCAGTGCTTGGGATGCGATTTACCCCAGGCTGTTGGCCAACGCCTCCGCCTCCGCCACCATCCCCTCCAAAATATCCAGCCCGTTGCTCCAGAAGCCGGGATCGGTCAGATCCACCCCCAGCGGCTTGACGATCTGATGCGGCCAGTCGGAGCCGCCGGCCGTCAGCATGGCCAGGTAGCGCTCGGGGAAGTCGCCGCCCTCCTGCTGATAGCGGGCATAGAGCGCCAGCACCAGCAGCTCGCCGAAGGCATAGGCGTAGACGTAGCCGGGGGTGCCCAGGAAGTGCGGCACGTAGCTCCACCACAGGCCATAGTCCTCGCTCATGGTCACGCTGTCGCCGAACATGGCGCGCTGCGTGGCCAGCCACAGCTCGTTGAAGCGCTCGCTGGTCAGCTCCCCTTCTTCGCGCCGCGCGCTGTGCATGGCGTGCTCGAAGCGGTTCATGCTGATCTGGCGGAAGGCGGTGGAGAAGCTGTCCTCGATCTTGCCGGTGAGCATCCCCAGCCGCATGGCCGGGTCGCTCTCCTGCGCCATCAGGCTCTGGAAGACCAGCATCTCGCCGAACACCGACGCGGTCTCGGCCGTGGTCAGCGGGGTGTCGGCCAACAAGACCCCCTGCACGCCGGCCAGCTTCTGATGCACGCCGTGGCCCAGCTCATGGGCCAGGGTCATCACATCGCGCGGCTTGCCCTCGTAGTTGAGCAGGATGTAGGGATGGGCCGAGGGCACTGTGCCATGGCTGAACGCGCCGCCCATCTTGCCCGGCCGCGGCGGCGCATCGATCCAGCGTCCGTCGAAGAACCAGCCGGCCACCTCGGCCATGCGCGGGTGGAAACGGCCATAGGCGTCCAGCACGATCTGCTGCGCCTGCTCCCAGGAATAGAAGCGGTCGGCCGCCGGCAGCGGGGCGTAGCGGTCATAGTCGAACAGCTCCTCCAGCCCCAGCAGGCGGCGCTTGAGCCGGTAGTAGCGCGCCACCAGGTCATAGCGGCCGGTGACCGCGTCGATCAGCGCGGCCACGGTGCGGTCGTCCACCTGGTTGCCCAGGTTGCGGCCGCTGATCCAGGTGGGGTAGCTGCGCAGCCGGTCGTCCGAGGCCTTGTCGGCCAGCAGGGTGTTGAAGATGTAGGTGTTGGTGCGCTGCATGGCGGCGAGGCCAGCCGTCACCGCGGCCGCGGCGCGGCGGCGCAGGTCGCGGTCCTGGTCGAACAGCTTGCTGAGCACCTGATCGCGGCTCAGTTGCTCGCCGTCCAGCTCATAGCGGGCCGCGCCGTGCGTCTCCTCGAAGAAGCGTACCCAGGCCGCCGCGCCGGTGACCGATTTCTCGGTCAACAGCTTCTCCTCTGGCTCGCTCAGCAGGTGCGGCCGGAAGATGCGCACCACCTCCAGCCAGTGCTGCCAGCGGGCCAGCGCCGGATCGGCCAGCCAGGCGGCCGCGCTGTCGTCGGGCGCGGCCGCCAGTTCCAGCTCCAGAAAGACCAGCTCCTGGCTCAGCCGGGCGCCGCGCTCGGTGACGCGCTGCATCAGCGCGCCGCGCGCCGGGTCCTCGGTGTTTTGCGTCCAGTTCAGGCCGGCAAAGGCGCCGATGCGGCCCATGCGCTCGTTGAGCGTCTCGTAGCGGGCGATCAGCGCAGCCAGCTCGGCCGCGCTCAGGCTGGCCACGCGGCCGCGGTAGTCGGCCTGAAAGGCCTGCGCCTCAGCGTCGCAGGTGTCCAGATCCGCGTCAAGCTGCGGATCGTCCATGCCGGCGTAGAGATCGGCCAGGTTCCAGGCGATCTCCTCGGCGCCGGTCAACAGCGCGAGTGTCGATGTTTCGGACATTGGTTCTATTCTCCTGGTGGATGTTGTATTGAATGCGCGTAGCTGCCTGGCCAGTCGTTCAGAAACCGGGTTTTTCTTGTGTGGACATGGCTATATTTGTCAGTCTAGCGCCTGTTGTGCTTCTGTAGCTGTCAGCAGTTCTCGTTGGTACAATGCGTCGACCAGAGTGTGGAAATGCAGACACGTAATCCCCATGTGTTGACAGTAGTTGGCTGCCTTCCGATCATGCGTGACGAAGACCATATCAAGACGTTTGCAGAGGGCGATTCCTTCTGCCTCCCCTCGCGCCAGTTTACGTGGAACCGATGTGATGAATTCCTGATCCTTGTCTTCGAGGCCAAGCACCCGTATCTCCCCGCGTTGTACCGAGGCAATCACAGCCTGAAGGTACAGAACACCTGAGTTGATTCCTGCTTCAATCTCGCGATAGATGGTGGGGGAGATGGCGCACCTGTTGGGAAGCGTTGCTGACAGCAGGTCAATCCTGCCTATACGCGCTAGCCGTGACAGAACGTTGGCATCCAATATCAAATCTTGTGGTCTTGCTTCAACCGAGGATGTCATCGACAAGTTCCCGTTGGTGTGCGGCGCTGGCCGTAGATATCGTTGGCTCCACGGCTTTGACTCCTTGCTTGCGCAGCAACTGCTCAAACTGGAAGTAATTCATACCCGCCAGTTCTGCTGCGCGTCCCTGGCTGATTTCACCTGATGTGTATAGCCGGATCGCCTCTTTAGTTGGGTCGCTGATCGCATGGCGCGCTGTTCGGTAGCGCAGATAATCCAGATAATCGACCAGATCGGGCAGCGCCTCCGGCGGCAGGCTGTCTAGCATCCTGTGGATTTCACGACGATTGACAAGACCGTTCATCTTCTATCTCCTGAATAAAACACTTACATCTGACTGCTTAGCCAGTATAGCGCAGTTCGATGCAACGATCAAGTCGGTCACATTGCGCCTTTGGCGGTGTTGATCAGCGTCTGTTTCAACTCCCACAGCCGCTGGCTCAAGCTGACGTGGTAGATGTGCGGCGTCACCAGGCGGCGCACGCCCGCGTC
>JACSRL010000539.1 GCA_014879765.1 Anaerolinea sp.
CACCGGAGGGCAGACCTACTACCTGCTCAACGACCACCTGACGTCGACGGCCATCACCACCAACGCCAGTGGCGCAAGGTTGACCGAGCTGCGCTACTATGCCTACGGCGGCACGCGCTATGACGCTGGCAGTCAGATGACCATCTATCGCTACACGGGTCAACGGATCGAGACCGGCACCGGTTTGTACGATTACGGGGCGCGGTAGCGTGCTCCTTCCTAAAACACCCAAATCAAAAGACCCTGGCTTTCGCCAGGGCCTTTTGATGGCCAACGTTCGAGCAACACAATCAGTGCATGATGTCTTCATCCAACAGCATCATCAATTGATCCAGGGTGAACATCGGGAAGAATTCCAGCAGCTCTTCCAGCGGGTACCCTTGCACCATCAGCGCCAGGACCAGGTCGCGGGGCAGTTGGTTGCTGCTGCTGTGGCTTTTCCTGACCTGGGGCGGCGTTTCCAGTTGATAGGAACGGGCAAGACGTTTTTCCAAGGGTGGAACCCTCCATTTTCTAGTTGGCGGGAGTATAGCATAACCCCTTGTGGGGGGCAAAACACAGCGGGCGGGCGAAAAGGGCCAGTTGCGGCCGCCAACCAGGTTCCACGCTTGCACAACCACCCGTTCCGAATACAATCAAGCGGTTGTAGTGTGTTCAAAACGGGTTGACCCGACGAGACTTCGGACGGCGCCGCACCGGCCGAGTCCTGCCAGCGAAGCCCTTTGCCGTCAAGAACCTGGCATCGCTTCAACCGGCCAGCTTTGCCGTCCGAAGTCTGGGACGCCACCCACCCCGCCACATCATCCACCCAGGAGTTGCCCGCCATGCGCACCGCTCTGCTCACCTTGCTGCTTGTTGCCCTGTTCATCTTTTCCGCCCTGCCCGCGGCCGCGGCGCCTGTTGCCCAGGAGATCGGGCCACAGGCGCAGTCCGTACCTCGTTTTTATGTCGATATAACGGTCGACAGCGGCGCGGAGGCCCAGACGCTGGCCCGGCTGTTGCCCGACTGGGCCGATGCGTTGGCCGCCGGCGCCCAGCGATTGATTCTGACACCGGCGGAGATCGGCAAGCTGCAAACGCTGGGCTATCAGGTGACGGTGGTGGGCCTGGCGCCGGACGCGCCCGACGCCTGGCCAGCCTGCTACAACCGGCTGGATACGCTGTATGGCTGGCTGTACAGCTATGCGGCGGCGCATCCCAACTTCGTGGAGGTGATCGACTACGGCGACTCCTGGTGCAAACAACAGGGCGGCTGCTTTACCACCGGCGGACAGTATCTGGGGGGGCACGACCTGCTGGTGGCCCGAATCACCAATGAGCTGGCGGCCGGGCCAAAGACCGGCAGGCTCTTCATCGACAGCGGTCTGCATGCGCGGGAGATCCCCACGCCGGAGCTGAACAAAGCTTTCATCGAGACGCTGGTGGGCGGCTATGGCGTCAACCCCGACATCACCTGGCTGCTGGACCAGCGGGAGATCTACCTGGTGTTGAGCAGCAACCCCGACGGCCGCGCGCTGGTGGAGCTGGGCCTGGGCACTGAGCCGCCCTACGCCGGCAATCCCTGGTACTGGCGCAAAAATGGCAACAACAGCATCGCCGGCTCGGCTGCCTGCGCCTGGCCGCCCACCAGCAGCAGCCACTACGGCATTGACCTGAACCGCAACCATATCTTCAAGTGGGACGTGGCCGGCGGCGGCAGCACGGTGGTCTGCGAACAAGACTACCGCGGTCCATCGGCCGGCTCCGAGCCGGAAATCGTAGCCTACGAGAACTTCGTGCGTTCCATCATCCCCGACCAGCGGCCGCCCGGCGACAACGATCCCGCGCCGACCGATACCACCGGCTTTCTGATCAATCTGCACAACGTGGTCAGCGGCGGCATGATCCTGGTGCCGTGGGGCTGGACCACGGCGCTGGCGCCCAACAACGCCCAACTGGTGGCCATCACCCAGAAGATGCGCACCACCACCACCTCGCCGGTCTACAACTGGCAATACTCGCTCTATGCTGTCAGCGGCAACACCCGGGATTGGGCCTATGGCGAGCTGGGGATACCGGCCTACGTGATCGAGCTGGACGGCAACGATTTCTTCACCTCGTGCGGCCTGCTGCCCAATGTGGTCAACAACATGCTGCCGCTGCTGAAGTACGCGGCCACCATTTCCGACCGGCCCTACATGCGGGTCTACGGGCCTGATGCGCGCACGGTGGCGGCCAGCCCGGCCAGCCTGCCCTCCGGCAGCTCGTTGACGGTGACCGCGCAGATCAACGACACGCAAAACGGCAACCAGGCCATCGCCGCGGCCGAGCTCTTCCTGGTGCGGCGGGGAGGCGTCACCCCCGGCGATCCGGGCACGGGCACGGCCATGGCCGCGGTCGACGGCAGCTTCAACGCCAGCGTGGAGAGCGTCACGGCCACGCTCAGCACGGCCGGGCTGGGCCGCGGCCGCTACGTGGCGCTGGTGCGCGGCAAGGATGCCGGCAACAACTGGGGGCCTTTCTCGGCTGCATCCTTCGAGGTGAGCTGCTTCTTCGCCGACCTGGACTGCAGCGGCGTGGTCGACGTGCTGGACATCACCGCGGTCGTGGGCGGCCTGCAGGCCGCCTGGCAACACGGCGCGTATGATTATGTCTACGACGTGAACAACGCAGGGGCCGGCGACGGCGTGATCGACATGGCCGATGTGCAGATCGTCGCGTCCTACTTCGGCCAGCCTGCGCCCTGAGCTGCTCCCACTGACAGCGCGGCGTGAGGGCGTAAAACGTGAAACGTGATGCGTAACTCGGAACAGTCTTCGCAATACGGAAACACCCTCCGGTCACGCTTCACGTTTCACGTTTCACGTTTCACGCCCCCATAATCGATCAGTACAGACGTGACCAAATCGCTCACCCAACGCCACGTGCTGCGGCTCTGGCTGCCGCTGGCCGCCATGTGGCTGCTCATGTCGCTGGAGCAGCCGACGCTCAGCGCGGTGATCGCGCGCCTGCCGGAGCCGACGCTCAACCTGGCCGCCTACGGGCTGACCTTCTCCATCGCGCTGATCGTCGAAAGCCCGGTGATCATGTTCCTGACCCTGGCGACGGCATTGGCGCGCAGCCAGCAGGCCTATGGCATGTTGATGCGCTTCACCCACCTCATGGCCTGGGGACTGACCGCCTTCCACCTGCTGCTGGGGCTGAGCCCGCTCTATGCCTGGATTCTGGGGGAGCTGGTCGGCGCACCGGCGGAGGTGATCGAGCCCAGCCGCATCGCCTTCCTCTTGATGACCCCCTGGACCGGCGCCATCGCCTACCGCCGCATGTGGCAGGGGGTGATGATCCGCTATGGCCGCACGCAGTTCCTCTTCCTCACCACAGCCATCCGCCTGCTGGCCACCGGGGCCGTGGCCATGGCCGGGCTGGCCAGCGGCGCGCTGCCCGGCGCCAGCGTGGCCGGGCTGGCCATCAGCGTAGGGGTGATCGCCGATGCCGCGGCGGCCGGTGTGCTGGTGCGGCCGGTGGTGCATCAGCACCTTTCCAGCCAACAGCCGGGCGATTTCATCCTGCAATGGCCCTATCTGCTGCGCTTCTACATCCCCCTGGCCATGACCTCGCTGATCAACCTGGCCGCGCAGCCGATCGTCAGCCTGGGGCTGAGCCGCGGGCCGCTGCCGCTGGAATCGCTGGCCGTCTGGCCGGTGGTCAGCGGGCTGACTTTCCTGCTGCGCAGCGGCGGGGTGGCGTTGCAGGAGGTGGCGGTGGCGCTGCTGGCCGATCGGGAGAGCTACCAGATCCTGCGCCGCTTTGCGCGCAGCCTGGCGCTGGCGCTGACCGGCGTCGCCGCGCTGGTGACGCTGACCCCGCTGGCCAATCTGTGGTTCACCGGCGTGACCGATCTGCCCACAGACCTGGCCGGCATGGCCCGCACAGCGGCCGCGATCCTGGTGCTGGTGCCCGCGCTGACGGTGTTGACCTCCTGGCAGCGCGGCGTGTTGGTACACTTCAGCCGCACCGGCGCGATCACCGTGGCGACCGCCATCAACATCACCGTGTTGCTGGCTGTGGTGCTGGGCGGGGTGCGCGTCCTGCCCTGGCCGGGCGTGGCGACGGCCGCGCTGGCCCTCAGCGCGTCGCTGATAGCCGAGGTGGTCTATCTCACCAGCCGGGCGCGCGGCGCGCGACGGGCAGCGGCCTGGACGTAAGGCCGGGTCGCGGGCAGACGAAATCAGGGGAGCATAGAGGCCACGCCCTGCTTGACAAGAGTTCACCATCACAGTAAAATGTCGTATAACACATCACATGCGATATCAAATTCGTCAAGAGAGAGATCAAATGGCTCGCTATCCCCTCAGCCTCCCCAATCAACTGAAACAGGATGCCGAAACGCTTGCTGCCAGCCAGGGCATCTCCTTCAACCAATTCGTGTTGTGGGCCGTGGCTGAGAAAGTAGGCGATCTGCGCAGCCAGGTGTCGGACCCTGCCTTTCCGCGCATCACCTACCGGCGCGGCGCCAGCGGCCATCCCAGGCCCGTGCTGCGCGGCACGAACCTGCGCGTGCAAACCATCGCCGTCGCGAGCACGCACTGGGGCTTGTCGCCAGGACAGATCGCCGATGACTACGGCGTTAATCAATCCCAGGTGGAGGAGGCTTTGCGCTTTTACGAGGCCCATCGCGCGGAGATCAACGCGCACATCGCTGCTGAAGAAGTGCTGGAGCCGGCCGATGTCTAGACTGCGGCTGCACCTGGATGCCGACACGTCGCGCAAACAGCTTCAGGCAGCTCTGATCCAGCGCGGACATGACGTGACGCGCACGCCCACCCCCTGGATGCCGCTCGATGCCAACGATGAAACACAGTTGTTGGGCGCCACGGCCCAGGGGCGCTGCATCTTCACCTTCAACATCGCGGACTTCATCCACCTGGCCGAACGCCATCCACACCATGGCGGCATCATCCTGGCTTCGCAAAGCCAGTGGGGCCTCTCCCCGATGATCGCCGCGCTCCACCGGGTATTCACAGAGACCGAAGCGTGGGTGGGTCAGATACGCTGGCTAAATCTGTGGCGCGGCTAGACGAAGAGCTCCTCCAGCCCGCGCTCCTCACGTTTCACGCGCATCACGCCTCCCGTTTCACGATTCTGCTTCAATCGGGAGGGTGCCAGCCCGCCATGACCCAGCGACGTCGGGCGCTAACCAGAAAATCGTTGTTCAGTTGCAATGCAATAACGGTAGCGCGCCCGCAGGCCGTCTTGCCGACAATCAGAAGACCGTCTGCGCTCCATTCGAAATGGTCTCCCCACGCTTGTAGCCTGGGATTGAACAGGGGGGATATTACGCCGGTGTCTGGATCTGTGACATTGGTCTGTATTCCTTTATATCCATTGCACAGGGGACACGCCAACCACAGATTATCTTCGGTCGAGCTGCCATCCTTTGCCAGGGGAACAATGTGCTCCAAGTGCAACGGCATAGCCGTAAACGATTGGGCAGTCTGACAATAGCCGCAGCGATAGCCTGCCTGGGCCGCGATCTTCTGACGGAGCCTCTTTGCTATGTGAGGGCGCGCCATGAGCGTCTCACTGTAGATCTTCTTGCATAGGCACTCGATAGCCACGTCGTGCCAGCAGCAGATAGGCATGGGCTTTGCGCAACGTGAGCTGCCCATACAATTGCATAAGTTCCTCCAACGTGACCTCTTGTCTTGCAGTCAGATTGCCTGCGCTCTGACGATACAAGAGGTCCTCCAGGCTATGCTGCTGCTCCACGGTGAGCATGCGACGCGCCTCGCGCCAAAGGGCGGCGTCGTCCAGGTGTGCCAGTTTTGCCAGTACGATAGCTTCGTCAGCAGGCACGTCGTCCAGGGGCGGCAGCGTTTGGGCGATGCTCGTCTCGAGAAAAGATTCCAGCGACTTGTGGGAGGCTCGAGCCAGCCGCTGGACATTCTGGTACAGGCGTTCAGGAAGCTCAAGGGTTACGGTTTGCATGTTCGATCCTCTCATCGTCTCGGCACAATACCCATCGATCACTTTCTCCGATTATACACTCATTTGGCCTGTCAGCCAGGATGGCGTGATCCGCTCGTGCAGCTAGACGAAGAGCTCCTCCAGCCCGCGCTGATCGTACTGTGCCCCCAGCGCCACCATCAACAACACCCGTGCCTTCTGTGGGCTCAGGTCATGGGCGAAGATCGCGCCGGCGCGGCGTAAGGCCATGCCGCCGCCGGCATAGCTGTAGAGCGGCTGCGCGCCGCCGAAGGGCACGCGGCTGGAGATCACCACAGGAATGCCCGCCGCCAGCGCGTGATTGACCCCCTCGAAGAGCGCCTGGTTGACGTTGCCCGCGCCCACACCGGCGATCACCAACCCGGCTGCGCCCCGCTCCAGCGCGCCGCGCAGCGCGAAATCGTCCACGCCGGCGTACATGGTGATGATGTCCACCCGCGGCAACTGCGCGGGCAGCGGCACGTGAACGCGCGGCGACCAGGCCGCGCTGAACTCCACCAGCCCGCTGCGCACCGTGCCCAGGTCAGGGGGCATGATCGACTCGAAGGCGTCCACGGCCGAGGTGTCGATCTTGGTCACACGGCGGGCGGAGTGGATGTCGCCGTGCATGACGATCAACACGCCGCGCTCGCGCGCGTCCAGGCTGGCAGCCACGGCCGCCGCGTCCAGGATGTTGGCCGGACCGTCCGCTTTGGGGTCGCTGGCCGAGCGCATGGCGCCGGTGAAAACAATAGGCATCGGCGTGGGCACGGTCACATCCAGGAAGAAGGCGGTCTCCTCCATGATATCGGTGCCGTGCAGGATGACGATGCCATCGGTGTCGCCCTGCGCGATGATCTGCTGGATGCGCCGGGCCAGTCGCAGCCAGAATTCCGGCTGCATGTGCTCGCTGGGGATGTTGGCGAACTCCTCGACATCGACCTGGCCGATCAGTTGCAGGCCAGGCACGGCCGCGGTCAGCTCGGCGCCGGTGAGGGCCGGCACTGCGCCGCCGGTGGCCGGGTCGATGCGCATGGCGATGGTGCCGCCGGTGGCGATGAAGTGGATGTGGGGTTGTGGGGACATGGTGCGCCTCTGTCAGGGATGCGTGATGCGTGATGCGTGATGCGTGATGCGTGATGCGTGACCGGAGAGGTTGTGCGAGGATGGGAGGGGTTTTGCGTGGTGTGTGATGCGTGATGCGTGACCGGAGAGGTTGTGCGAGGATGGGAGGGGTTTTGCGTGGTGCGTGGTGCGTGATGCGTGACCGGAGAGGTTGTGCGAGGATGGGAGGGGTTTTGCGTGATGCGTGATGCGTGATGCGTGATGCGTGACCGGAGAGGTTGTGCGAGGATGGGAGGGGTTTTTGGGGATGCCAGACGATCGGGGTGGTATTTGCGCAGCACGCTGGCAGGGGGCCGACTGAGCCCGCTGTTTTCATCCACGGTCGTGCACCAAGCGCGCTTCGTGAGCTTCGCGTTTCGTGAGTTTGCGCACCTTCGCGGATTCGCGAATTTCGCGCTTCGTGATCTTCGCACACCTTCGCGGATTCGTGATCTTCGCGCTTCGTGATCTTCGCGCACCTTCGCGGATTCGTGATCTTCGCGCTTCGTGATCTTCGCGCACC
>JACSRL010000481.1 GCA_014879765.1 Anaerolinea sp.
ACGCCTGGCGATCGTGGTGTACCCGGCGAGACGCCTGGCGATCTTGAACTTCGAGACGCCTGGCGATCGGGATATGCGGCTCAGAGCGGGCCGGCGTCGCCCACCAGGAAGAAGGGCGCCCAAAAGTAGGGGTGGGTGGCGTCGCCGCGCGCGGGCGTGGCCGCAGCCAGGTCGCCCTGGATGAAGGCCAGTTGAGCCTGGCGCAGCGCGCTGCCCTTGCGCTCGCCCTGGGCCAGGCCGCGGTAGAAACGCTCCATCAGCTCGGCCGTGGTGTGATCCTCCACCGTCCACAGCGTCAGCGCCAGACTGGCCGCGCCGGCATAGAGCAGGGCGCGCATCAGCCCCAGCACCTCATCGCCGCCGCCCACGATGCCGCGCCCGGTCTGGCAGGCGCTCAGCGTCACCAGCGACGCGTCCAGCCGCAGGTTGAAGATGTCCAGCGTGGTCAGCCAGCCATCGGCCAGCGCCAGGCCGGAGAAGAGGGGGTTGTCGGGCCGGAAGCTGCCGTGGGTGGCCATGTGTACCACCCGACGACGACCGGCGGCGGCACGGAAGCGCGCCGGGGTGGCCTCCTGCTCCACGAAGAGGTCGCCGCCCAGAAGCTGATGAATCGAACGGGCCTCGTGTACGGCGTTGGGCAACTGGCCGTCGAGGGAATGGCCAAACACCGCCGCGCCCGCGCCGGCCGTGCGCGGCGCCAGACAATAGCGCAGCAGACTGGCGCCAGGCAGATAGCTGAGCTCGTGGCGCTGGATCAGATACGCCGCGCCGTCGAAAAGCGCCTGGAAGGGCAGGTAGTGCAGCGGGCCGCAGGGAACCACGATCCAGCGGGCATAGCGGCCGGCCACCGGGTAGAGCGGCGCGATCAGCCCCTGGTAGAGGCGTTGCAGCAGCGCCTGGGCGTTGGCGGTCAGGCTGGGCAGGCGCTGCGGCGTGCCGCGCGCGGCCGCGTTCAGGTTCAACCGCAGCAGGCGCAGCGTGTCCAGCACGCTCTGGCTATCCACCGGCAGACGGAACACCTGGATGTCGCGCCGGGTGGCCACGAAGGCCAGCGGCGCGCCCTGGGCGATGAAGTACTCGATCAGCACGCTGTCGTCGTCCAGGTAGGGCTGGACCGGCTCGACCTGCACGCGCCAGAGCGCGGCATCGCGCGCGTAGTCGGCGTTGTGTACCAGCAGCTTGTGCCACAGCCGGGTGATGCGGTTCTCGATGCTCAGCACATCCTGCTCGATCTGTTCCCAGCCTCCTGCGGCCTCGCCGCGCGCTTGCAGTTCCTCCTTGCCCTGCCAGCGGCGGTAGAGCTGGTCCCGCTGATCGCGCAGGCTGTGCAGCTCGTCCACCAGCGGGCCATCCTCCGGCGCCCGCGCCTCGATGCTCACATCCAGCCGGTAAGCCACCATCTCCAGCAGCGCGCGCGACTTGGCCCGTTCCACATACTCCAGCCCGCTGGCCGGTTGGTCCAGCGCCACGCAGAGCAGCACCATCTCCTCGTAGACGCCGGTCTTGTCCTCCAGGAAGTCGGCCCGAAACTCGACCATCAGCCGGCCGCGCAGGCGTTCCAGTTGTTCGATGGCGGTGCGAAAGTCGGCCATGGCCTGGTCGGCGTGACCCTGGCGACTGGCAACCTGGCCCAGCAGATGATGCGCCGCGAAGGCCAGCGAGGCGATGTCCATGGCTTGGCCGCTGGCCAGCGCCTGGTGGGCCAGCTCGCCGGCCAGCTCGATGCGCTCCAGGCAGAACGCGGCGCGTGCGGCCACCAGGCGCGCCTGCGCCTCCTCCACCGGCAGGCCCAGTTGATGAAAGCGTTCGGCGCACTCCTGCGCCAGCGCCAGGCCTGGCTCGCAGTCGCCGCGCAGCCGCAACACGGCCGCGCGTTCCAGGTCGGCCGAGGCGGTCCAGGCCTGGTTGTCGCTGTGGGCAAAGATCGCGCGCGCCTCCTCCAGTGAGCGCAGGGCCGCATCGTGTTGCCCCAGGCCGGCATAGGCCACCCCCTCGTTGACGATGGCCTTGGCCGCCACGTCGTGCGCGCCCAGCTCGGTGAACAGGCTGCGCACCTGGCGGCAGGTCTCCAGCACCTCCTGGTAGCGGCGCAACTGCAAGAGACAGTTGCTGACGAAGAGATCGACCAGCACCGCGTCCCGCTGGCGCCCATCGGCCACGAAGATATCGCGCACCTGATCCAGGCTCTGCAGCGCCTCGTTGTACTGGCCGAGGATGAACTGGGTCAGCGCCAGGTTCTGCTGGGCGCGGGCCGCGGCCACGGTCTGGCCCAAGGCGGCCAGCTCATCGTGAGCGGTGCGGCAGGCGGCCATGGAGGCTTCGAACTGGCCCAGGTTGCGCAGCACGAAGGCCCGATTGAGCTGCACCCAGAGCCAGCCAGCCCGGCTGGCCTCGCCCAGTTGTTCATACAGGCTGGCGGCGCGGTCGAAAAGCTGCAAGGCCGCGGCGTCCAGCCCCATGCGCGCGTGCATGATGGCCAGGTTCATGGTCAGGGTGGCCAGCGGCTGCCATTGGCCGTACTCTTGCAGGACCTGGCTGGCCCAGTAGCCGCACTGCCGGGCCTCCTCGTAGCGGCCGAGAAAGGCCAGCGCGCCGACCTTGCCGATCTGCGCCTTGGCCTGCTCCATGGGCAGGCTGAGTTGGGCGTATTCGGCCGCGGCCTCGTCGTAGAGCGCGATGGCCGTCAGGTACTCCCCCCGGCCGATGGCGCGCGCGTTGGCCTCGGCCAGCAGCCCCAGCGCCCGATCCCGCAGGCTGCCGGTGAGGGCTGCCAACTGCTGGATCAGATGCGCGGTCTCCAGCGAGCGCCGCACATCGGCGCGCAGCAGTCGATCGGCTACCGCCTTGAGCGCCGGTGCGGCGCTGGCCAGTTCGTCGATGTGGGTCTGCAACAACGCCTGCTGGCGCTCCGAATCAGCTTCGGCCAGCAGGCGTTCGAGGGTCTCCTGCGCAGTCATGGGGCGAAACGGATGTCCTTGAAAAAAACGGGGTTACTTCAGCGGGGCTCGGTCGGAGACCGGCCCGAGCGGCGACACAACCGTGGATGAAAGCAGCGGGGCTCGGTCGGAGACCGGCCCGAGCGGCCAGGCTGAACTGTCATGTTTTCTTTCAGATCAGCAGGTCCTGGATGTGTACTTCGTCCGGCTCGCTGGCCAGAATCAGCTCGTAGCGCCCGGTCTCCAGGTCGTGGAAGATGAAATTGCCCAACGTATCCACCCCGGTCGAGGCCACCGGCTCTTCGGCGCGCCACAGGTGCGCCGTCATGCCCGCGCCGTCGATCCCCATCACCAGGCCGGCCAACGTCTTGTGGCCCGGCCGCCCTCCGTTTTTCTGAACTTCGAGAACGATCTCCAGATCGCCGGCCTGGTAGCTCAGCGTTGCATCGGCCTCGCCGCGCAGGCCAGCCAGGGCTGGCGCCAAGGGGGGCGTGCCAAACAGTCCCGCGATCTGCTGTGGCGCGCTGGTCAAGCGCGCCACCAGCACATTCATCCGCCGCTGGAGGCTTTGCCAGGGCGCGGGGTGCAGATAGGGGTCGGGGCTGTCCATGAAGCTGGCGAGCTGCGCCAGCTCCTGGGTGCAGTAGGGACACGCCGCGACGTGCTGCCGGATGGCCGCGCTGCGGTGGGCGGAGAGCAGACCCATGGGATACTCTCCCAGCTCCAGGGCCGGAGGGCAGGCGGCGCGCAAGAGCTGCCTGGCAGCCAGACGTTGTACCGCGGCCAATTCAGCCGCGCGCAGTTGACACTGAGGACATTGCGACACGTGCATTTTCACCTCCGCGCCGGCCTCGCCATCCAGAGCCATCAAAAGATCGACATCGTCGATCTGTGGATTGTGGGTGCAGGTCATGACAAACAAATGCTCCTTCTGGCCATTGAACGGGGGATAGCGCACAATTACACGGTGTCGGCGCGCAGAGTGCGCAGTTCCGGGTCGCGGCGCAGGCGATCCAGCACGTTCTGCTTGGTGCGGTAAACCTCACGCACGTCGCTGAAGAGGTGGGGGTAACGCACCTGCAGCTCGGCCGGCTTCATGGCCAGCACGAAGGAGCCAAAGACCACCGTTTGTTCCTTTTCATCGACCAGGCGCTGGTTGACCAGGCGCCAGAACTCCTGCTGCTGGGCCTGCTCGATGGTCTCCTCAGCCACGTCGCCGCGGGCTGCGTAGTCGAGGAGCACGGCATCGCTGGGCTCTTCGTCCAGCAACAGAAGATGCTGGCGCGCGCGGGCATGGTCGATGACCACGCTGTGGGTACACAGCTTGAGGTAGCTGAGCAGCGCCTTGAGATCGGCGAAATGGCTGAATTTCTGCGGCGTCAGCGCGTGCCACATCTTTTCGAAGGCGCGGTTGACGAAATACTGCACCTCTTCGCCGGCGCTGGGAAAGCCGGGGTGGCGCTCCACCCAGCCAGCCACCAGCGGCTGGTACTGGCTGTACAGGCAGTCATAGGCGCGCTGGTTGCGCTCCAGCAGGGCGCGGCGAAAGAGCTCATAGCAGAAAGCGGGGTCGTAGGAAGCGCGTTGGAAGAACGCAGCGGTCTCCTGGGCGCAGCGGTGGCTCAGGCCCGCCACGGTCAAGTCGCGCAGATCGGCGGTTGCGGTCATCGGTCGTTCTCCATGAATCGCATGGTATCCGCAATGGGGCGAACTGTCAAGAGCTTTTTCAGCCCACATGCCGATGCTGCCTGCTGGCTTTTGACAGCCTTTCGCGGCGGGGTGTATACTGGCCCGACTGTTCAACGTAAGACTTCGGAAATCGCCGCCTGGAACCGCATGAACAGCATTCCACTTCAGGCGGCGGCGATTTCCGAAGTCTCAGCACTGGCTCTCATCTGGAAAAGGCGTCGAAATGTCAGAAACTTTTGCCGATCTGTGGCGCGTGGTGGTGTTGGGCATCGTCGAAGGGATCACCGAGTTCCTGCCCATCTCCTCCACCGGCCACCTGATCATCACCTCCGATCTGTTGACCTTCCAGGGGAGCCTGGGCGGCACCTTCGAGATTTTCATCCAACTGGGCGCGGTGCTGGCGGTGGTGTGGTACTATCGCCGCGATCTGTGGCAGCAGGTGCGCAGCGCGCCGCGCGACCGCGCGGTGCAGCGCTTCTGGCTGAACCTGGCCATCGCCTTCATCCCCGCGGCCGCGGTCGGCCTGCTGTTGCACGACTGGATCAAAGAGCGGCTTTTCACGCCGCCGGTGGTGGCGACGGCGTTGATCGTGGGCGGCGTCATCCTGCTGTTGATCGAGCGCCGCGACCACGCGCAGGGCACAGCTTCGGTCTATCAGGTCTCTCCCAAACAGGCGCTGGGCATTGGCCTGGCGCAGGTGTTGGCGCTGATCCCCGGTGCGTCACGCTCAGCTTCGTCGATTATCGGCGGCCTGTTGATGGGCCTCGACCGGCCGACGGCCGCGGCCTTTTCCTTCTATCTGGCCATACCGACGCTGGGCCTGGCCACGCTCTTCGACCTGGCAGGCAGCCTGGACCAGATCACGCGCGGCGATGCGCTCAATCTGCTGGTGGGGACGGTGGTCTCCTTCGTCGTGGCCCTGTTGGTGATCAACTGGCTGCTGCGCTACATCGCGCATCACGACTTCAAGATATTCGGCTGGTATCGCCTGGCGTTGGGCGCGATCGTGCTGGCGTGGTTCTGGCTGGCGCGTTGAGGGCGGGGAGGGTCAGCGGCGCAGGGCGCGCACCAGGGCGGGCAGCGCCTTGGCCGCGTCGTCGTGGATCACCAGGTCGGCGATCTTGTCGACAACGGTGGGTTGGCGGTTGACGATGATCACCCGAGAGCCGCTGCGCTTGGCCAGATGGGGCAGATCGGCCGCGGGTTCCACCTCCAGCGAAGTGCCGATGGAGATCAGCAGATCGCAGAAGAGCGCCCCTTCCTGGGCGGCCCGCAGCGCGTCGTAGGGCAAAGGCTCGCCGAAGAGAATCACGTCCGGCTTCATCAAGCCGCCGCACTGCTGGCAGCGCAGGATCGCCCCTGGCTCGGCCAGCGGCCAGGAGTCTTCCAGCGAGATCTGTTCGGCGCAGGCCATGCAGGACGCGGTGCGCAGGTGGCCGTGCAGCTCCGCCACATGCCGGGAGCCGGCCGTCTGGTGCAGGCTGTCGATGTTCTGCGTGGCCAGCAGCTTCAACGACGCGACCTGTTCCAGCTCCGCCAGCGCGAAATGCGCCGGGTTGGGCTTGGCCTGGCGGATTTGGCGGGCCAGCGGCATGAACCAGCGGTAGAACTGGTCCGGGTTCTCAAGATATCCCCAGATCGAGGCCACGGTCATGGGATCGACCTTGGTCCACATGCCAGAGGAGGGGCTGCGAAAGTCAGGAATCCCCGAGGGAGTGCTCACGCCGGCGCCTGTCAGCACCATGACGAAAGAGGCGTTTTGGATCCAATCTGCTGCTTGCTGGATGGCATAGTCGGCCATGGAATTACCACCTTTGTGTCAGACGAATGTATCACAATTGACTGGCAACAGCAAATCCAGCAGCGCATTGGCTGGGATGGCCCCTGTCCTGCGCTGTTGACAGGCTATTGGTTTCACGGTATGATGCCAATGCCGCGCGGCGCCCGGGGCGACTCGCCGGCCAACCGTCGTCTGCTGCTGCGCGGCCTGTTTGCTGGCGCAGCAGCAAACCACCACCCACCGAGTACGGAAAGAGATTGGGACCTTGTTATGCTGACAGCCTGGGCCAGAAGAACCTTCAGAAGTCTCCTTGATGCCATCGCACGCGTGTTTCAGCGGCTGGGGGTCACGCCCAACCAACTGACCCTGACCGGCCTGGTCTTGCAGGCCGCGGTCGCCGTGGTCATCGCGTTGGGCTATCTGCCCTTGGCCGGCGTGCTGTTGATCTTCACCTCGATCTTCGACGCCTTCGACGGCGCGCTGGCGCGCCTGACCGGCCAGACCAGCCGGTTCGGCGCGTTTTTCGATGCCACGCTGGACCGCGTGGCCGAGGCGTTGGTGCTCTTCGGCCTGCTGGTCTACTTCACCGGCCAGCCGGACAGTCGCACCGAGGTGCTGCTGATCTACGCCTCGTTGACCGGCTCGCTGCTGGTGAGCTACACGCGCGCCAAGGCGGAAAGCCTGGGCATCGCCTGCACCGAAGGCATCCTGACCCGCGCCGAGCGCGTGGCGTTGCTGGTCATCGGTCTGCTCTTGGCCGCCTGGCAGCCGATCGCCGCGCTGCCGCCGGTCATCACGCTGGTGCTGTGGCTGTTGGCCATTCTGAGCAACGTCACCGCCTTGCAGCGCATCCTGGCCGTGCGCCGGACGACGCAGGCGGACGGCCGGGAGTCCTGAAGGCACGGACTCCCGTGGCATCAGAAACCGGGTTCTTGGCTCGCAGAAAAACCCGGTTTCTGAACGACTGGCTGAGCAGTTAGTAACTGTCCAAAATTAACGTGGTGCTCTGGCCGGTCTCCGACCGAGCCAACCTGCGATGTTATTTCTTGATAGGTAACTGCTCAGGCTCGGCATTAGAAACCGGGTTTTTGTCTTGCAGACCAAGGTCATGGCGCCATGA
>JACSRL010000181.1 GCA_014879765.1 Anaerolinea sp.
CCCCCGCACAACCGAACACCCACAGGCGATGATGGAGACGAGTAGGCCGGCCATCCCCTGCACAGCGAGCCCGGGACGGTGTAAGCCGGGTCAGGAGAGCAGGCTGAAGATCACTCCGGAGTTGCGAGCTGAACAGTCAACAGTAGACAGTAAACAGTCAACAGTGCTTCGGCCACTGTTCACGGCTTACTGTTCACCGTTCACTAACTAAGCGCCGCCGGGTCGTGGCCCGTTACTGCCACGGGGATGTGCTGGCATCCCACTGAGTGGGCGGCTGGCTGCCACCTGGCAGCCGGCCCCAACCGAGGTGGCACCGCGGGATCTTTGACTCTCGTCCTCATGCAGGATGAGAGTTTTTTATTTGGCGATCATCTCGATGACCAGTAACCCGTAACCCGTAACCGGAGACAGGTCGCACCCGCCAACTCCGGCTCCGGATTACGAGTTACGAGTTACACAAGACAGACGCATCACGCATCACTCATCACGCATCACAGAAGGTATCCCATGTTCCATCCCGTTTCCTCCAAACCTAACTTCGTCGCCCAGGAGCACGCGGTGCTCGATCTCTGGGCGCGCACTGACGCCTTTCGCACCCTGTGGGCCATGAACAAGGGCAACAGGCGCTGGTCCTTTGTCGATGGCCCCATCACCGCCAACGGCCCCATGGGCGTACACCACGCCTGGGGACGCACCTACAAGGATGTCTATCAGCGTTTCTACGCCATGCAGGGCTACGACGAGCGCTACCAGAACGGCTTCGACTGCCAGGGCCTCTGGGTCGAGGTGCTGGTGGAGAAGGAGAAGGGCTTCACCTCCAAGCGCGACATCGAGCGCATGGGGCTGGCCGACTTCGTCAACACCTGCAAGCAGCGCGTGCTCAACTTCGCCGCCATCCAGACCGAGCAGTCGATCCGCCTGGGCTACTGGATGGACTGGAACGACCCCGCCCAGCTCCGCTGGCTGCGCGACAAGCTGGAGGAAGACCCCAACCAGGTGGTCACCGTGGACGGCCCGCAAGGCCCTGTCACCGACACCGTGGAGCAGATCGTCGGCCGGCTGGGCATGCCTGAGCTGGGCGGCTCCTACTTCACCTTCGCCAACGAGAACAACTACCTGATCTGGCACTTCCTCAAGCGATGCTGGGAGCGCGGCTGGCTGTACGAGGGCACCGACGTCATGCCCTGGTGCGACCGCTGCGGCACCGGCATCAGCCAGCACGAGATCGTCACCGACGGCTACGAGGAGATCACCCACACCTCGGTCTATCTGCGCTTCCCGCTGCTGGATCCCGCGACCGGCCAGCCGCGGCTGGACGCTGCAACCGGCCTGCCCGAGGCGCTGCTGGTCTGGACCACCACCCCCTGGACGCTGACCAGCAACGTGGCCGCGGCCGTGGGGCCAGAGCTGGACTATATCAAGGTGCAGCAGGATGGTTGGGTCACCTACCTGGCCAAGGGCGCGGCCAAGCGTGCCCTGGCCGGCCGCTATACCGTGCTGGGCGAGCTCAAGGGTCAGGAGCTGCTGGGCTGGGCCTACGCCGGCCCCTTCGATGAACTGCCGGCCGTGCAGGCGGCCTTCCAGCAGGCCGGCTACAGCCACACCGTCATCGCCTGGAAAGAGGTGGGCGAGGAGGAGGGCGCCGGCATCGTCCACATCGCGCCCGGCTGCGGCGCCGAGGACTTCCAGCTCAGCAAACAGTATGGCCTGCCCGTCATCGCGCCGCTGGACGAGGCCGGCGTCTATCTGGAAGGCTTCGCCTGGCTGAGCGGCCAGAATGTACACGACGTGGCCCCGGCCATCTTCGAGAACCTGCAAGGCAAGGAGCGGCTCTACCGGCTGGAGGAGTACACCCACCGCTACCCCGTCTGCTGGCGCTGCAAGACCGAGCTGATCTTCCGCCTGGTGGACGAGTGGTTCATCAGCATGGGCGAGGTCTACGACAAGCCGCGGGAGGAGCTGACAGCCGAGGAGGTCGACCGCAGCCTGCGCTACCAGATCATGGAGGTGGTCGATCAGATCCGCTGGATCCCCGCCTTTGGCCTGGAGCGTGAGCAGGATTGGCTGCGCAACATGCACGACTGGATGATCAGCAAAAAGCGCTACTGGGGCCTGGCCCTGCCCATCTGGGTGTGCGAAAACCCCGCCTGCCGCCATTTCCACGTGGTCGGCTCGGAGCACGAGCTGCAAGAGCTGGCCGTGGCGGGCTGGGAGACCTTCGAGGGCCACACGCCGCACCGTCCCTACGTGGACGCGGTTAAGATCGCCTGCCCGCAGTGCGGCGGCCGGGCCAGCCGCATCGCCGATGTGGGCAATCCCTGGCTGGACGCCGGCATCGTCACCTTCAGCACCCTGGGCTACCGCAATGACCGGGCCTACTGGGAGCAGTGGTTCCCAGCCGATCTGATCACGGAGAGCTTCCCCGGCCAGTTCCGCAACTGGTTCTACAGCGTGCTGGCCATGGGCACCGTGCTGGAGCGCCGTCCCCCCTTCCTGACCAACTTCAGCTATGCCACGCTGTTGGGCGAGGATGGCCGCGCCATGCACAAAAGCTGGGGCAACATGCTGGACTTCCACGACGGCGCCGAACGCATCGGCGTCGACGTGATGCGCTGGATGTTCCTGCACCACAAGCCGGAGCAGAACCTGCTCTTTGGCTTCCACCGCGCCGACGAAACTCGTCGCCGCTTCCACATCCCGCTGTGGAACGTCTACAGCTTTTTCGTGACCTATGCCAATCTGGCGCCGGAGTGGCAGGTTGCAGGTGACGGACAGTCACCAAATCGCCCAGTCACCCAGTCACCCAGTCACTCAGTCACCTTGTCATCTGATCTCCTGCTCGACCGCTGGATCCTGGCCCGCTTGCAGCAGTTGATCGAGCTGGTCACGCAGCGGCTGTTGGACTACGACTCGGAGAGCGCGACGGTGGCCTGCGAGGTCTTCCTGGACGACCTGAGCAACTGGTATGTGCGGCGCAACCGGCGGCGCTTCTGGGAGGGCGACCCGGCCGCGCTGGACACGCTCTACACCGTGCTGGTCACCTTCGCCCGCCTGCTGGCGCCGATGCAGCCCTTCCTGGCCGAAACTCTGTACCAAAACCTGGTGGTCGAAGGACTGTCAGTCCTCCGAAGGACCGACAGTCCGGACCACGACGCGCCGGTCAGCGTTCACCACACCGGCTGGCCGGTGGCCGATCCCAGCCTGATCGACGAGCAGTTGCTGGCCGACATGGACCTGGCGCGCGCGGTGGTCAGCCTGGGCCATGCCGACCGGGTGGCGGCCGAGATCAAGGTGCGCCAGCCGCTGGCTGACATCCAGGTGGTGGCGGCGGGCAAGGCCGAGCGGCGCAGCGCCGTGGCCCGCTTTGCCGATGTCATCGCCGACGAGCTGAACGTCAAGCGCGTCGAGCTGGCCGGCGGCGAGGCGGAGCTGGTGCAGTACCGCATCCTGCCGGTCAACAAGACGCTGGGGCCGCGCTTCGGCAAGGCCTTCCCGGCCCTGCGCCAGGCGCTGAGCGCGGCCGATCCCTACGCCGTGGCCGCGGCCGTGGCGGCCGGCCAGCCGGTGACGCTGACGGTCGACGGCGAGGCGGTGGCGCTGGCCCCGGAGGACCTGCTGGTGCAGGCCGAGCCGCGGCCCGGCCTGCAGGTCACCAACGACCCGCAGCGCGGCATCGTGGTCGCGCTGAACACCGTGATCACGCCGGAGCTCAAGGCCGAGGGGCTGGCGCGCGAGCTGGTGCGCCAGCTCCAGCAGATGCGCAAGGAGGCCGGCTTCGAGGTCAGCGACCGCATCCACGCCACCTATCAGACGGAAGACGCCGAGCTGGCCGCGGCCATCGGGCAGCACGCCGCGGCCATCCGCCAGGAGACCCTCAGCCTGAGCCTGGACGCGGCCGGGCCGGCGGCCGACGCCTACGTGGCCACGACCGATCTCGACGGCGCGGGCGTGACCGTGGGCGTCCGGCGCGCGGCCGCATAGCTGCCGGATCGCACGCAAAGGTAAACACGAGCCTTCGGAAGTCGCAGCCCTGCGACTTCCGAAGGCTCGCGACAGCTTGCTTATTCCTCGATTTGCGCTACAATAGCCACATCATCGGTTTTATTGCGACATGTATTTGTCACAGGCTCTTCAGAATCAAAAGGCTGCATTCAGAATGGGTTGAAGTAGGGGCGGGGTCACCCCGCCCCTAGGGTGCATCTCAACCAGTTTTGAATACACCCCAATCAAAAGGAGGTGTCTGTGCGTTCTGCGAGCCAGGCGGCGCGAGGCGGCCCCTCAGTCATCTGTTTCCAGGCGCAACTGCGAACCGTGAGGATTAAGACATGACTAAAGATGATCAACGACTGAGAAAGATGCTGGAAGCTGAGCGGCGGGAGCTGTTGGATACCATCAGCCATTTCGAGGTGTTGGCGCGACAGAAAAAACCGGGCCTGGGCAACCACATGGCCGACGACGGCACCGAAACCTTCGACCAGACCGCCAGCCTGGCCCTGCACCGCAATGAGCAGGTGTTGCTCAGCCAAGTCGAGGCGGCGCTGGCCCGCATGGATCGGGGCGAGTATGGCGTCTGCGAGCGCTGCGGCGACGAGATTGATTTTGCCCGTCTCAAGGCCGTCCCCCAGGCTGCACTTTGCATTCGCTGCCAGCAGCACATCGAAGACACGCCGCGCGGCAATGGGTTGAAGCGCTGATATGGCAAAACGCATCAGTTCCGGCTGGATGATTGCCGGTGTGGCCGCGGGCGTGCTGCTGCTCGATCAGCTCTCCAAGCGTTGGATCGAGCGCCACGTGCCGCTGTACGAATCGCTCACCCCGGTGGCTGCGCTGGGCGATTTCTTTTCCATCACCCATTTCACCAACACGGGCGCGGCCTTTGGCCTCCTGCGCGATCAGAACATCCTCTTCGTGGCTATCGCCCTGGTGGTGCTGGCCTCGGTGGTGATCTATGCCCGCTACCTGCCCCACGACCGCTTGCTGGTGCAGATCGCCATCGGCCTGCAACTGGGCGGCGCGCTGGGCAACATGATCGACCGGGTGCGCCAGGGCCATGTCACCGACTTTCTCTACTTCCACAACCTGCCGTTGATCAACCGGCCGTGGCCCGCCTTCAACGTGGCCGATATGGCGGTCGTCTTAGGCGTCATTTTGCTGGCGGTGTTCATGCTCACCTACAAAGAGCCGCATGAGTGAAACGTGAAACGTGAAACGTGAAACGTGAAACGTGAAACGTGATCGGAGAGCTCTTCTGCCATGCGGAGATCGTTTCTGAGTTACGAGTTACGAGTTACGGGCCACAGCAAGCGACGCATCACTCGTCACTCCTCACGTTTCACGTTTCACGTTTCACGTTTCACGCCTCACGTTCCCCTGAGTACCCCTGTGCCAATTCCCAACGAGCAGCATCTGATATTTTCTGTGGCCCCTGAGCAGCGCGGCGAGCGGCTGGATCGCTATCTGGCTGGGCAGCTTGACGACGCCTCGCGCGTCGAGATTCAGCGTTGGATCAAGGAGGCGCGCGCGACGGTCAACGGCCGCGCGGTCAAGGCCAGCCATAAGCTGGCGGCCGGCGACGCCGTGGCGCTGGCGCGCCCGCCGCGCCTTGAGGCGCAGATCGAGGCGGAACAGATCGCGCTGACCGTGGTCTATCAGGACGATGACGTGCTGGTCATCGACAAGCCGGCCGGCATGGTGGTGCATCCCGCGCCCGGCCACCTGAGCGGCACGCTGGTCAACGCGCTGCTGGGCCTGGATCCCAGCCTGGCCCAGGTTGGTGGGCCGGACAAGGATGCCATCTTTTCGGAAGAGATGGCATCTTTGTCCGGGCTGCGCGCCGGCATCGTCCATCGCCTGGACCGGGAGACTTCTGGCCTGCTGTTGGTGGCGCGCAACGATGCCGCCTTCGCCCGGCTGCAGCGCCAGTTCAAGACGCGGCGGGTGGAGAAAACCTACCTGGCCCTGGTGGAGGGGGTGCCCGACGCGCCGGAGGGACGCATCGAAGCGCCCATCGCCCGCGACCCGGCCTATCGGCAGCGCATGGCGGTGCTGTCGGAGAAGCGCGGCGGCCGCAAGGCCGTCACCGCGTTCCGCGTCATGGAGCGCTATCTGTCGGGCATGAGCCAGCAGCGCCACGAGTTCAGCCTGCTGGAGGTGGACCTGCTCACCGGCCGCACGCATCAGATCCGGGTACACCTGGCCTTCATCAAGCACCCCGTGGTGGGCGATCGCATCTATGGCCGGCGCAAGCAGCGCATCCCCTGTCCGCGCCAGTTTCTCCACGCCCATCGCCTGGCCTTCACCCAGCCCACCACCGGCCAACGAATCGAGGTCGAATCGCCCCTGCCCGATGATTTGCAGGGGGTGTTGGATCAACTGAGGCGTGAAGCGTGAAACGTGAAACGTGAAACGTGATCGGAGTGTGTGGGGATGGGAGTTGTGTTTGGGGCGTGCAAGGCGGCGGAGAGGGCTAGTCGGTTGTATCCCGTATGGCGTGGAGCGTGAGGCGTGATGGGAGTGTGTGGGGATGGGAGTTGTGTTTGGGGCGTGCAAGGCGGCGGAGGGGCTAGTCGGTTGTATCCCGTATGGCGTGGAGCGTAAGGCGTGATGGGAGTGTGTGGGGATGGGAGTTGTGTTTGGGGCGTGCAAGGCGGTGGAGGGGCTAGTCGGTTGTATCCCGTATGGCGTGGAGCGTGAGGCGTGAGGCGTGAGGGGTGAGGGGTAACCCGCAGGTATGATGCGCAATGTGCGAGGCCCCCGGCCTACGGACACAAATCACACAGACACACTCACGTTTCACGTTTCACGCATCACGTCTCACGCCTCCGCCGCCTGATAGCAGTCCCGACAGCGCGCCTCATATTTCTCCGCCGCGCCGATGACGATCACCGGGTCGTCGAAGCGTGCCGGCTGGCCGTCGATCAGCCGCTGGGTGCGGCTGGCCGGCGCGCCGCAGACCACGCAGATGGCGTGCAGCTTGTCCACCAGCTCAGCCTGGGCCATCAGCCGCGGCATGGGGCCGAAGGGCTCGCCGCGGAAGTCCAGGTCCAGCCCGGCGCAGATCACCCGCAGGCCGCGTTGGGCCAGTTGATTGCACACCGCGGCGATCCCCTCGTCGAAAAATTGCACCTCGTCGATGGCCACGATGGCCGTGTCGGGGTGGAGGCGTTCCAGAATCTGCGCTGAGCTGCCGACGGTCTCGCTCTCCCAGGCCAGGCCGTTGTGCGATGCGACCCGGCCGATGCCGTAGCGGTTATCGACGGCCGGTTTGAAGACCTGGATGTGTTGACGCGCGATGACCGCGCGGCGCACCCGGCGCAGCAGCTCTTCGGTCTTGCCGCAGAACATGCTGCCGCAGATCACCTCGACCCATCCACCGCGGGGTTGAAAATAGGACATGGTATCCTCCGCCTGGTTCAAGAAGGTTGCCGACTTTCCGAAAAGTTGGCGTAACTGCTCAGGCTTGGCATTAGAAACCGGGTTTTTGTCTTGCAGATCAAGGTCATGGCGCCATGG
>JACSRL010000180.1 GCA_014879765.1 Anaerolinea sp.
TGGCTGAAGCCTCGACTGCGCAGGCGTCAGGCGCGAATCTCGCCCGTTGACCTGGCTGAAGCCTCGACTCCGGTTGCGTCAGGCGCGAATTGCGCCCGTTGTCCGGCTCATCCCGGCAGGCTGGGCAGCCCCAGCCGCGGCCGGTTGCTGAAATCGGGCAGCGTGGGCGGGTTCTCGGCCAGCCGGCGCAGCGCCTCGGCGATGGCCCGCTCGAGCTGCGGATCGCGGCCCGCCACCCAATCCTCCGGCGTGATCTCCACCTCGATGTCGGGATCGGCGCCGTAGTTCTCCACACCCCAGCCCACATCCTCGAACCAGAAGGAAAACTCCGGCTGGGTGGTCACGCCGCCGTCGATCAGCCGATCCTTGGGGGAGATGCCGATCACCCCGCCCCAGGTGCGCTTGCCCACCAGCGGTCCCAGCTTCATCAGCTTGAAGGCGTGGCTGAAGATGTCGCCATCGGAGCCGGCCCACTCGTTGGCGATGGCCACCAGCGGCCCCAGCACTGCATCGACGGGGTAGGATTCTGGCATGCCCCAGCGCTGCACGTCATAGCCGATGCGCCGCCGGGCCAGCTTCTCCAGCAAAAGCTGCGACACGTGCCCGCCGCCGTTGTAGCGCAGGTCCACGATCAGCCCCTGGCGCGTCACCTCGGCCAGAAAGCCGCGATGGAACTCGGCATAGCCCGCCGCGCCCATGTTGGGGATGTGCAGATAGCCGATGCGCCCCTCGGTGGCCGCGTGGACGGCCGCACGCTTGCCCTCAACCCACTCGCGGTAGCGCGCGCCATACTCGCTGCGCAACGTCTTGACAGTGACGGTGCGCGGCGGCGCGCCCGCCTCGCGGCCGGCGAAGGTCAGCAGCACCCGCTCGCCGGCCAGGTTGACCAGCGCCTGCTGCGGGGCCAGCTCCCGGCTCAGCGGCCGGCCGGCCACGGCCAGCAGCAAGTCCCCTTCGGCCACCTCCAGGCCTGGCCCGTGCAGCGGTGACGTGGCGCTCTCGTCCCACGGGTCGCCCTGCACGATGTGCGTCACCCGATAGCCGCCGGCCTCGGCGTCGAAGGCAAAGTCCGCGGCCAAAAAGCCCTGCTCGAAGTCTGGCTCCGGCTTGTAGTCGCCGCCCATCTCGTAGGCGTGCGAGGTGCCCAGCTCCCCCTGCATCTCCCACATCAGGTCGGAGAACTCGGCGCGGCTGGCGATGCGGCCCACCAACGGCCAGTAGCGGCGATAGACCCGCTGCCAGTCGATCCCGGACATGTCCTCGCTCCAGAACTGGTCACGCTGCAAGCGCCAGGCGTGGCGATACATCTGCGCCCACTCCGCGGCCGGCTGCACCGCCACCTTGAGGCGGTTCAGGTCCAGCCAGCCGCTCTGCCGGCTGGGCGCGGCGCCCCCCTTGCCGTCGGGCTTGTCGCCGGCCCGCAGCGTGCGCAGCCGGTTGCCCATGCGGTAGATCAGCGTCTTGGCGTCCATGGAGACCTCGAAGCTGGTCAGGCCGTCGATCAGCGTGTCCAGCTTTTGCTCGCCGAAGTCGTAGACATCCAGCACGCCCGCGGCCGGCGGGGTGCCGCCGGGGGGCCGGTCGCCGTGCAGGCTGCCCTCGATGGGCCACCAGGTGAACAGCACCTTGCCCTCGATGCCGCGGATCTGCTCGTAGCGCGCATCGTCCACCGGGAAGGCCAGAATGCGCTCGGCGATCCCGTCCAGGTCGATCTGGATGCGATCTTCTTCCTCCTCCTGCCCCTCCGCCGCCTCGCCGGCCTGAACAAGCTCAGGACTCTCGGTCTCACGAAGCGCTTCAGGGTCGGCGGTCTCCTGAACCTGTTGGGGGTCGGCCGCGTCCTCTTCCTGAGCGAGTTCCGGAGTCCGCGCGGCGTGGCGCTCCCCCTCGGCCTTGTCATCCTCGTCGCCGCCGTTCTTCTTGCGCTTCTTGTCGCCCGGCGGCCGCGGCATCGGCACAAAGGGGCTGGGCAGGTCGCGCTGCAAGGTCAGCAGATAGGGCCGCACCCCGCGCGGGAAGTTCAGATCGAAGTGCAGGTTGTCGTAGACCGGGTCGAAATCGCGCGCCGAGAGGAAGTAGAGGTACTTGCCCTCCGGGTCCCAGGCCGGCTCCTCGTCGCGCAGCACCGCCCGCGTGGCGTCGTGTACCGCGCCGCTCTCCACCTCCACCAGGCGGATGATGGAGGTCTGCTGGCTGTTGGGGAAGCCATAGGCCAGCCAGTGGCCGTCAGGCGACCAGGCCACCCCGCGCAGGCTGCCGTAGGGGCTGCGATCCAGCACCCGCACCCGCTCCTCGGCCAGGTCCACCAGCAGCAGCTCGTGGCGGTGATTGGTCAGCGCCACCTGCTCGCCGGTGGGGGAGGGGAGCAGCGCCATGGGCCGGCCGATCTCCAGGCCGGCCAGGCGGCGGGCCGGCTCGCTGCCGTCGATGCGGTGTATCTCCAGCGCGTCCTCGCCGGCCGCGTCGCTGACCAGCGCCAGCCGCTCGCCGTCGTGCAGCCAGGCCGCCAGACGGTGCTGCACCGCCACGGCCGCGCCCTCCACCTCGATGACCGCCGCGCCGTGCTGGCTGACCGCGCCCTCCCAGTTGGCCATGCTGAAGACCTGGCCGCGGCTGGCCAGCGCCACGGCAAAGCCTTCGGGGTGGAGCGCGTAGTGCTGCAAATGGCGGGCCGGATCGGCAAAGCGCCGGTTGCGCTGCACCTGTGGGCTGTACAGTTGGATCTCCATCGGCCGCGCCGCGTCCTCGGCCGGGTCGTAGAGATAGAGATCGCCCCCCGCGCTGTAGACGATGCGCCGGCCGTCGCTGTGGATGTGGCGCAGATAGTATTCGGGGTGGCCGGCGTGGCGCTGCGGGCGGGCACGGTCGGAGACCGGCCCAAGCGGTGGGGGTGCGTCGTTCGGCGCGGCCGCGGACAGCGAGTAGAGGCTGCCGATCCCCTCGTGGTCGGAGAGGAAGTAGATGCGCTCGCCCAGCCAGAGGGGACGCGCCACGTTGCCCGCCAGGCGCAGCCCCGCGCCCTGGTCGCCGTTGCGATCTGCCCCCGCGCAGAGCCGCCGCCATTGGCCGTCGCCGGCCGCGTCAATCCAAATGTCGCCGGCCAGGCCGCCGCGGTAGCGTTTCCAGAAGGCGATGTCGGTGGTGTGGCGGGCGATGACCAGGCCGCCGTTGGGGCCAAAGGAGAGGCTGGCGGCCGGGCCGGTGGGCAGCAGCCGCGGCTCACCCCCCGTCGCGGCCACGGCGTAGAGGGAGGTCTCGCGGAAGGGGCTGGCGTGGCTGCTGGCAAAGACGATCTCTGCCCCGTCCGGCGTCCAGCCCACCACGCGGCCCTCGTCGCCCAGGAAGGTCAGCCGCCGGGCCGGGCCGCCCAGCGCGGGCATGACAAAGACCTCCGGCGGCCCCTCCTCGCGGCCGGTGAAGGCCAACAGTTGCCCATCGGGCGACAGCGCCGGCGAGTGTACCTCGCCCAAATTGGAGGTCAGCCGCCGGGCAATGCCGCCCTGCGCCGGCGCCGTCCACAGGTCATCCTCGCAGACAAAAACCACGGTCTCGCCGTGGATAGTGGGAAAACGATAGTAGCCAGAGTTGGTCATGGGAAAATGATGAATGGTGAATGATGAATGATGAATCAGATTTCAGAGATGAGTTTCGTGCTTGCACATTCCGGGTTACGGGTTACGGATTACGGGTTACGGGTTGCGGGTTGCGGGTTGCGCTGAATGTTCCGCCAGTTCCCCTATCCAAACACCATGCCGCACACCGACACCAGCGAGGTGTGGCGCTGGTCGGCGGGGCATTGATCGTAGGCGACGACCTGGCCTTCCACGTCGCCCAGCAGGCGCAGCGCCAGGTAGAAGGGGGAGACGCCGCAGACATTGTTGCAATCCTCGACGCGGCGGATGGCGGCGAAAAAGCCGGCTGCACTGCCCGCGGCCAACTGTTGCAGCAGCTCGTCGTCGGCCTGGCGAAGGGCGACGCGGCCCGCGGCGTCCACATCGGCCCCGCCGAAGGCCGGGCCCACGTGCGCCAGGTCGCCGGAGGCCACCACCATCACCCGGCGGCCCTGGCCCCAGGCCCGCTGCCGCAGCGTGGCCAGAAACGCGGCCAGCGCGGCGTCGCCGGCCGGATCGCCGCGGCCGGCGATGAAATCGGCGAAGGAGCCGGTGAGGATCGGAAGCAGGGCCACCGGCCGGCCGCCGCGCATGTGGTGCAGCCATGTGGCCACCAGCTCCAGCGAGTGCTCGCCCCGGTGGCGCAGCTCGCCGCGAAAGGCCGCGTCCGGGCCGATGGCCTCGGCCAGCGCGTCCACCAGCGCCGTGTCGGTGGGCAGCAGGCCATAGGGAGTGGCGTAGCTCTGGCGGGTCAGGGTCAGCCGGTCGTCCATGCTGTAGTGGTCGGTGCCCAGCAGGATCACCAGCTCCGCGGCCTGGGCCATGGCCGCGGCCTGCTGCCAGACCGCGGCATAGACCGGCCCGCCGCGGTGATAGTCGATGTGCGGGCTGAACACGCCGCGGCCCGCGCCGTTCAAGACAGCCCCGCCCGCGCCGTTCACCTGGCGCAGATAGCCATCGAACAGGCGGCGCAGCTCGGCAGGATCGGCCGGATAGGAGAGGCCGGCCATGGCCGGCAGCCGGAAAGGCGCCGTGCGGTAGGCCGTCAGGTCGCGCTCATGCGCCGCGGCCGCGCGCGCGTTCTCCAGCATGAAGTTCTCGTCCAGCACCTCGATCAAATACTGCAGCAGCTCGTCGGGATAGACCAGGCCGTAGCTCACCATGGCCCCCAGGCGGATATCGTTCAGCGCCAGCGCGCCGTCCAGCATAGCCAACGCCGGCCCCAGCGTCTCGGGCAGCACCACATAGTTGCCGCTGAGCTGCAACGGATCGCGCAACAGCAGCGCCGGCTGGCCGCGCTGCACCGTGCTCTGGATGTCGATAGGGCGCAGCTTGGGGTAAGGATAGTTCGTCGAAATCAACTTGTTCTCGTTCTTCTCTCGCTCTGGCCGGTCTCCGACCGAGCCTTCTCGCTCTGGCCGGTCTCCGACCGAGCCTTCTTGCTCTGGCCGGTCTCCGACCGAGCCTTCTCGCTCTGGCCGGTCTCCGACCGAGCCCTCTTGCTCTGGTTCAGCCGGGGCTGGCGCGGATAACCCGGCCAAAGCCCCGACTCCCAACCAGCGAGGGATTAACGCCGACGTGTACTGGCTCAGCAGCTACGCTTTCAACTGGTACAGATCAAACGCCTCAGCCGTCCAGGGCAGCGCCGGCTTGAAGAAATGCTCGTAGATCGCCTGGGCATAGACCCGCACCTCGTACTGGGCGTCGGGCGCCATGCGCAGCTTGAGGAAGTGCATCAGATTGTGCGCGTCGGTCTTGACCACCCAGGTGTAGTAGACGCTGAAGCCGGCCAGGAAAACCCGGGCCTGCTCGCGCGCCACCCCGGCCGCCAGCGCCTGCTGATAGAGACGAAAGCCCTCCTCGTAGTGGCTGATCAGCGCGTCGGTCAGCCACTGCCCGTCGGCCAGCAAGCCCTCGCTGGCCTGCTTGTTGTCGCTGGACTGCAGCCGCCACGCATCCGGCTCGACCACGTAGAAATCGTTCTCCTCGAAGGGGGTATAGCGGCCGGATTGGGCGTTGAACGAAAACGTTCTGTGCCGCACCCACTGCCACCAGGTGACCACCGGCGCGCGCACGCGGAACTTGAACTCGACCATCTCGAAGGGGGTGGTGTGGCGGTGCCGCAGCAGATAGAAGAGCAGCTTCTTGTCCTTGTCTGGCCCCTTGCTCTCGCCCAAAAAGGAGGCGCGCGCGGCCGCCACGATGGCGTTGTCGTCGCCCATCACATCTTGCAGCTCGATCCAGCCCTTGTCCAACACCGGCACGCGCGTGCCGATCAGATCAGTCTCTGCCATTGAATCACCTTTGCTGTCGGGATTTGCGCACAAAAGACTTGGGTGTGTTCAAAGTGAGTTGGCACCCCAGACTTCGGACGGCAAAGCCGGCCGGTTGAAGTCAGGGCCAGCTCAGCTCACCCAGCGGCGCCGGGTCGGTCACCACCACGCCATCGACGCCGGCATCGATCAACGCCTGCAGCGCGGCGCTTTCCTGCTGGCCAGCCAGAGCCACCAGATGAATGCCGCGGCCGCGGGCCGCGTCCACCAGCCGCTTGTCGATCTCGTCGCCGGCCAACAGCAACGCCGGCGCGACCGGCCGGTAGAAGGGCGTCAGGCGAAACCGCTGGGTGGTCAGGAAGGCCGCGGCCTCGGCGCTGGTGGCCACCGTGCCCAGGTCAGGCGCCTGCTCCCGCAGAATGTTGGCCAGCAGGGGGTGATCCACCGCGGCCAGCACGCGGGCGCGGGCGTGGGATGCGTCGATGGCCTGCAACAGCGCGGCCACCCCCTGCAAGGTGGGCTGGCGCAGATCCACGATGGCCCGCATCTCCGGGAAGGCGGTCAACGCCTCCTGCAAGGTGAGCGCGCCGGTGAAGGCCGCCATGCCATCGAGATCCGCCCGCGCCAGCCCGCTGAGGTCGAGATCGGTGACCAGCAACACGCCATCGCTGGTTAGCTGCACCGGCAGATAGAGGCCGTTGGCGCCGGCCGCGTTGGCAGACTGGAAGGCCGCCAGCGTGTACGGGTGCGCGCCGGCCGGGCTGGCGCTGTCCACCGCGGCCAGGCCGGGCCGGTCGCGGAAGAAGGCGACATTGTCCAGCGGCCGGATGGTCAACAGGCGGTAGATGCCAAAGATGACCGACACGACCAGAAGCAGGAGAAGCAAACGAAGCAAGAACTGGCGCACTGCGGTCCATCCTTCCCAACGGGATCGTGAAACGCCGCCATTCTACCACAGGACGCGTCTGGCGCATAAAGCCGGGCTGTGGACGCGACTGCGGCGCCGGGGATGTCCCCGGCGCCGCAGCGCCAGTCCGTGTTGGCCGGGCGAAAGAAGGCCCGGCCGCGATGAAGGCTTACGCGCGGCCGAACGCGGCCTTGATCTCGGGGCGGAAGAGGTACCAGAGGATGACGACCGGAATGATCAGGCCGATCACTGCGGCGATCAAGGTGCCGCCGCCCAGCAGGCTGAGCACGTTGCTGACGACGGAGAGGCCGGCCGCGATGACGCCCAGAATCCAGGCCCACGGCTTCAACAGCCATGCGCCGACGCCAAAGGCCAGGTAGATCAACGACGAGACAAGGCCCAGCCCGCCGTAGAGGCCGGTCATGGCGCCGGTGGAGACCTCACCGGAGACTGCCGCAAGGCCGCCGAGACCGAAAAGTGAAAGCGATCCGCACAGTCCCAGCACCCCGCCGATGATGGCAAGGATGGCCAGGATGGTGACACCCGTTGGTCGTTGCTGCATGGTTCTTACTCCTGTGAAATGAATAGAAGCTGATGATCCGCCAGATGTTGGCAGAATGTAACTGCTCAGCCATAGGTGCCGGGCACTTGAGTCTACGCTTGCAATGCGACACGTGAAGCCAATTCACGCTACGAAGTCAAG
>JACSRL010000178.1 GCA_014879765.1 Anaerolinea sp.
GCCGGGCCGCGCCGAAACGCTCCCCTCTCTCCCAGGGGGAGAGGGAACCGGAGCGCCGGGCCGCGCCGAGACGCTCCCCTCTCCTCCTGGGAGAGGGGCTGGGGGTGAGGGCGGAATCCGCGCCCTGCGCCGCGCCCTGGGCATCCTCCCCACCTTCCAGCGTGTGGACACCTGCGCCGCCGAGTTCGAGGCGCAGACCCCCTACCTCTACAGCGCCTATGAGACCGAGGACGAGGCCCGGCCCAGCCAGCGCCGCAAGATTCTGATCCTGGGCAGCGGTCCGAACCGCATCGGCCAGGGGGTGGAGTTCGACTACTGCTGCTGCCAGGCGGCCTATGCGCTCAGCGACCTGGGCTTCGAGACCATCATGCTCAACTGCAACCCGGAGACGGTCAGCACCGACTACGACACGGCCGACCGCCTCTACTTCGAGCCGCTGACTCTGGAGCATGTTCTGAACGTGGTGGAGGTCGAGCAGCCGGAGGGGGTGATCGTCCAGTTCGGCGGCCAGACGCCGCTCAACCTGGCGGCTGGCCTGCAGGCCGCCGGCGTGCCGATCCTGGGCACTTCGCCCCAGTCCATCTGGCTGGCCGAGGATCGCGAGCGCTTCGCCAGCCTGCTGGCGGAGCTGGACATCCCCCAGCCACAGAACGCCATCGCCCGCAACCTGGCCGAGGCGCGCGCGGCCGCGGCCCAGATCGGCTACCCGGTGCTGGTGCGCCCCTCCTTCGTGCTGGGCGGCCGCGCCATGGCCGTGGTCAGCGATGAAAGCCAGTTGCAGGGCTTCGTCGAACGGGCGCTGGAGGCCGCGCCCGGCCAGCCGCTGCTGGTCGACCAGTTCATGGAGGACGCCTACGAGATCGACGTGGACGCGCTGTGCGACGGAGAGCGGGTGGTGATCGGCGCCATCATGCAGCACATCGAGGAGGCCGGCGTCCATTCTGGCGACTCGGCCTGCGTGTTGCCCCCCTACAAGGTCAGCGCCTATCACCTGGATCTGATCCGCGACTACATCGAACGGCTGGGGCTGGCGCTTCAGGTGCGTGGGCTGATGAACGCGCAGTTCGCCATCAGGGAGGATATCGTCTATGTGCTGGAGGTCAACCCGCGCGCCAGCCGCACCGTGCCCTTTGCCAGCAAGGCCACCGGCCTGCCGCTGGCCCGCGTCGCCGCGCAGGTGATGGCCGGCAAGACGCTGGCCGAGCTGGGCGTGCTGGAAGAGCCGCGGGTGGATGGCTTCTTCGTCAAGGAGGCGGTGCTGCCCTTCAAGAAGCTGCCCGGCAGCGACGCCGTGTTGGGGCCAGAGATGCGCAGCACCGGCGAGGTCATGGGCCACGCCAGCCGCTTTGGCCATGCCTTTGCCAAGTCGCAGCAGGCAGTGGGCGCGCCGCTGCCCCTGGCGGGCGCAGTGCTGCTCAGCGTCAACGATTTCGACAAGGGGGCCGCGCTCAAGATCGCCCGCGACCTGCGCCGATTGGGCTTTCACCTCATGGCCACCCCCGGCACCGCCGACACCCTGCGCCGCGCCGGGCTGCCGGTGCAAACCGTCAACAAGGTCTCCCAAGGCTCACCACACGTGGTGGACATAATCCGCGCCGGCCAGGTCGATCTGATCCTCAACACCCCACTGGGGCCGCGCGCCCAGACCGATGGTCAGTTGATTCGCCAGGCCGCCACCGCGATGGACGTGCCGTTGCTCACCACGTTGTCGGCCGCGGTGGCCACCGTCGCCGCCATCCGCGCGCTGCGCGAGAAGGACTTTCGCTACCGCAGCATGCAGGCCCACCATGCCCCGCGGCTTTCCGTCTAGCCGCACCCCTGTTCCGGAGTCAAGGCTTCAGCCGGCCCGCCCCGCATCTCACCACAAAACAAACAGCGCCCCGCCGAGTTCGGCGGGGCGCTGAGCATTCCTAGCGGCCGCGCGCCGGCCTATTGCACGCGTACCACCATGCCCATGTTGGGCATGACGCTGAACAGGGTGATGAAGACCTGGCCCGCCTGGTTGACCGCCACCCCGCCGGGGAAGAGCAGATCTCGCGCCACCACCGTGCGCGTGCCGTCGGGGGCCACCTTGATCAGCCGCCCGTTGCAGTCGCCAAACAGCTCGCAGGCGATCAGATCCGAGGCGACTTCCAGCACGTACAGGCTGCCGTCAGGGCCAAAGGTGATGTCATGGATCGCGGTGAAGCCGCTGGCGAAGACCTGCGGCCCCTGGCGCGGCGTCAGCCTGTAGACATTGGCGCTGCCAGGGATGAAGGGGAAGCCGGTCAGTTGGCCCACGTAGATCGCGCCGTCAGGCCCTTGGGTGACCGAGGTCGGCACCGCCTGCATGGGGCCTTCGCCGCCGCCGAACATGGGCGGGTAGGGCACGATGCGGTCGGGGAAGACGGCCGCGGTGCGGATCTGGCCGTCGTTGCTGACCTCGATCAGTGAGTTGCCGCCCGCGTCAGCCACCAGACGCCGGCGGCCCTGCGCCAGATAGACCGCGTAGGGGTTGCTGTCGATGGCGCCGCCGTCGGGGTTGGCCGTGCCCTCATAGGCCGCCACGTCGGCCAGGTAGCTCCAGGAGCCGGCCGGGTTCATGGTGACCAGCTTGCCCATGTCGCCGAACATCGGGTTGAAGGCCGTGGCCAGTTGGTCGCGCACTGCCGGATCCGTGCCCAGGCCCAGGATGACAGCAAAGGCGTCGCGCGGCCGCCAGGAGATGCGGCTGGGCCCGCTGGCAGCAAAGCCGCTGGGGTCAGCCATGGAGGGCAGGCCGACAGCGATGCGTTCCTGCACGCCGTTCTCGATGCGCGTGACCGAGCCGGTGGCGCCGATGCACATGACAAAGGTGGGGTCGCTGGGATCGACCTGATAGCAGTCGGCGCCGCCCGTGCCCCCCTCGGCCACATAGATGCCGCCGTCAGGGCCGATGGTCAGGCCGCGCGGGTTGTTCAGACCGGTGGCCACCACGGTCATGCCGGCCGCGGCCTGCGGCGCCGCCTCCATCGAGTGTGTGGCGCTCCACTGGCGCGCGGCAGTGCGCAGCGCGCGCTCGAACGTGGGCGCAGGGTTGCCGGCGTAGGCCAGCGGCGTCAGGCCGATGATCAAGCATACGACCAGGGCCAAGATGACAATGGGTGATAGACGTCGCAACATGATTGGTTTATCCTCCTACAGCTACACAGATTGTACCAAACTCATCACAATGGTTGAACGGAAGTGCAGTTGATTTTTGAACACGCGGCAGGTGCAAATTGGCAAGCCGTGGAAACCGGGTTTTTGTCTCGCAAAATGCCGCACGAGAAAGACCCGGTTTCTATACGACTGGCTGAGCAGTTACGTTTGTGAATAGATTGACAAGCCCGGTGGCCTGTGGTACAGTGCGCGGTGTCCGCCTGAGCGCGGCGGGCGCTTTTCCGTGGCGTGACATCGAAAGGAGACGGAGCGAACTATGGCGCATCTTCGTGCGTTGTTCAGCGTTTCAGACAAGCGCGGACTGGTGGAGCTGGCCCAGGGCTTGCACGCGGCCGGCGTCGAGCTGATCGCCAGCGGAGGCACAGCCGCGGCGCTGCGCCAGGCTGGCCTGCCCGCATTGGATGTCAGCGATTTGACCGGCTTTCCCGAGATCTTGGGTGGCCGGGTCAAGACGCTGCACCCGGCGGTGCATGGCGGCATCCTGGCGCGTGGCACGGCCGAACACCTGGCCGAGCTGGCTGAGCATGGCCTGGCCCCCATCGACCTGGTGATCTGCAACCTTTATCTCTTCAGCCAGACCGTGGCCCGGCCTGACGTGACGCTGGCCGAGGCCATCGAGCAGATCGACATCGGCGGCGTGACCTTGCTGCGCGCCGCGGCCAAGAACCAGGAGCGCGTCCTGGTGCTCTGTGACCCGGCCGACTATGCCGCGGCGCTGGCGGCCGTGCAGGCCGGCGCGGTGGATGACACGCTGCGCCGCAGCCTGGCCCTCAAAGCCTTCCAGCACACCGCCAGCTATGACGCGACCATCGCCAGCTACCTGGCCGGCGTGGCGGAGCCGGACAACCCCTTCCCGGCCACCTTGATCACCGCCTACACCCGCGCCGACACCCTGCGCTACGGCGAGAACCCGCACCAGGCCGCGGCGCTCTATCTGCCGGCTGGCCAGCCTCTTCCCTTCGAGCAGTTGGGCGGCAAGGAGATGAGCTACAACAACTGGCTGGACATGGACGCGGCCTGGGGGCTGGCGCAGGAGTTCGCCGCACCCACCGTGTGCATCATCAAGCACACCAACCCCTGCGGCGTGGCCAGCGCGGGCTCGCTGGTCGAGGCCTACCCGCGCGCGCTGGCCAGCGATCCGGTGTCGGCCTTTGGCGGCATCATCGCGGTCAACCGCAGCGCCGATCTGGCGCTGGCCGAGGCCATGGCCGACCTGTTCGTGGAGGTGATCATCGCGCCCGACTACGAGGCCGACGCGCTGGAGCGTTTCCAGCGCAAGAAGAACCTGCGCATCCTCCGGCCCGCGGCCCTGGCCGCCTCCGGTCTGGCGCTGCGCACCATTGAAGGCGGGCTGTTGGCGCAGTCGCCCGACGCGCAGATCGAGCCGGCCGCGGCCTGGCAGGCCGTCACCCAGCGCCAGCCCACCGCCGCGGAGCTGGCCGACCTGGACTTCGCCTGGCGGGTGGCCAAGCACACCAAGTCCAACGCCATCGTCTTCGTCAAGGACCAGGCCACCGTGGGCGTGGGCGCGGGGCAGATGAGCCGCGTCGACTCGGTCTATCTGGCCGCGCGGCGGGCCGGTGAACGCTCGGCCGGCTCGGTCATGGCCTCCGACGCCTTCTTCCCCTTCGCTGACGGCGTGGAGGTGGCGGCAGAATTCGGCATTACGGCCGTGGTGCAGCCCGGCGGTTCCCTGCGCGATGCGGAGGTGATCGCGGCCTGCGACAAGTTCGGCCTGGCCATGTGCTTCACCGGAGCGCGGCATTTCCGGCATTGATGGGGCAGCGGCAGGCTGTTCGGTGAACAAGAAGATGGCAAGTCTCGCGGGGCTTGCCATCTTTCGCGTTGCCCTGTTGCCCGACCGCGGCAGCCTGTGCTATAATGGCCCCAAGCCGCTGTGTCGGGCGGCCGTCAGCATGCAGCCAGGAGAGGTTGGCCCATGAAGTTCCCCTACGGCATCAGCGACTTTCGCCAGGTCATCGGCGAGGGCTACTACTTCGTCGACCGCAGCGAGCACATCTATACCCTGGAGGAGATGGGCAAGCAGTTGCTCTTCCTGCGCCCGCGGCGTTTCGGCAAGAGCCTGCTGCTGTCGATGCTGGAGAATTACTATGATGTGGCGCGGGCTGGCGAGTTCGAGCAGCTCTTCGGCCGCCTGGCTATCGGCCAGAACCCCACGCCGCTCCACAGCCAGTACCTGGTGATGCGTTGGGATTTCTCCGTAGTGGATCCGCAGGGCGCGCCTGAGCAGGTCAAGCAGGCGCTGCACAACCACATCAACAATGCGGTCAAGGCTTTTGTGCTTTGGTATCGGGACTATCTGCCCGACGCCATCGACATCAATCCCGACGACGCCATTGCTTCCTTCGAGGCAGTGTTGCCGGTGGTGAAGAAATACGGACACCGCTTCTATCTCTTGATCGACGAATACGACAACTTCGCCAATGAGGTTCTGATGGGCAGTGGCCCCGGCAGCCGGGAGCGTTATGAAGCGCTGCTCTATGGGGATGGCCTGCTGAAGACGCTTTTCAAGGGTGTCAAGTCAGCCGCGGCCGGCCGCGGGTTGGAGCGGGTATTCATCACCGGGGTGTCGCCGGTGGTGCTGAGTGACGCCACCAGCGGCTACAACGTGGCCAAGCACGTCTCTTTCGAACCGGCCCTGCACGCCCTGTGCGGTTTCTGGGAGATTGAAGTGGCCGAGGTGCTGGACGAGATCGCCAGGGAGTGCGGCTATCCACCTGAGCGGGCTGTCGAGGCGCTGGCCACCATGCGCAGCTTCTACGATGGCTACGCCTTCACCTACGACGCCACAGAGTTGATCTACAACCCTACGCTGGCGTTGTATTACTTCGACCATTTCCAGCGCCATTGCGAAGCGCCGCGCGCCATGTTGGACAGCAACTTCGCCAGCGACCGTGCCAAGATCGCCTACGTGGCCGGCCTGCCTGGGGGCCAGAAGCTGATATTGGACGCCCTTGAACAGGATGCACTGGTTGTGGCCCGCATGGAGGATGGTTTCGGCGTGGCTGAGATGCTGGCATCCTCACAAGATCGCACGTTCATGGCCTCATTGCTCACCTACCTGGGCGTGTTGACCCTGGCCGGGAGCACGCCTCTGCGTGAACTGCTCATGCGTATCCCGAACCTGGTGGTGCGTAAGCTGTACGTGGAGCGTATTCAGGAATCGCTGTTGCCTGACGGCCGGGATCGCGACGCCGCTTGGGCAGCGACCCGCATCTTGTTGCAAAGCGGCGACTTGCAGCCCGTCTGCGATCTGGTGGAGCAGCGCTACTTTCCGATCTTCGATAATCGGGACTATCGCTGGGCCAATGAGCTGACCCTCAAGACCGCCTTTTTGACCTTGCTGTTCGATGACCGGCTTTACATCGTGGACTCCGAAACGGCCATCAGACGCAGCCACGCCGACCTGAGCCTGATTCGGCGCCCTGAACTGTGGCAGCAGTCGCAGTTGTGGGACTTTCTGCTGGAGTTCAAACTGGTGAGATTGAAGGAAGCAGGGATCGCCGGTGAGGAAGCGCGCGAGATGGATCGACAGGCTTTAGCAATGCTGCCGGCCGTGCAGGCCAGTCTGGCCGAGGCCCGATTGCAGCTTCAACGCTATCGCACGGCGCTGGAGGCGAGCTACGGCGAGACCTTGCGCCTGCGCACCTATGCCGTGGTGGGGCTGGGCTTTGAGCGGCTGGTGTGGGAGGAGGTCGTCGCGTAGCAGGCGCTGGGCCGCGGCTCAGCAGCAAAGGCGCAGGCCATTGCTGCGCGCTGCGTCATAAAACCTTAAAATATCGCGATTCTCCGACCTTTTCCCCGTTTGGGGGATTGACAAAGCCCCCTAATCCGGTTATACTGGCGCCACACGTTTTGTGACGACTAGAATAAATACGCAAGGTGCTGACAACTCATGGCGACAAGCTTGGTCCTCCTTAGCCTCCTGGTTATTGTGCTCCCGGTCATTATTCGGGAGCCGATACCCGCTGGGAGACCGACCAGGCGCTAAGCTCAAGCAGCAAAGCCCTTGAAGGCGATCAAAGCCCCTCCCAGCTTCGGGAGGGGCTTTTTTGATGCGCCGGTGCGAACAATCGAGCGGCAGCGATTCCCACAAGCGCTGCCCAGGCCACGTGGCCTTCGTGAAGCGACGATGCCTCAGCCAGTTTTCCCTCTTCGGCTCATTGTGGAGCCGCCAGGGGGGAGCTGGACTGAGGTTTTTTGTTCCAAAGTAACTGCTCAGCCAGTCGTACAGAAACCGGGTTTTTCTCGTGCGGGCATGGTTTTCGTCTGCGCAAC
>JACSRL010000451.1 GCA_014879765.1 Anaerolinea sp.
CATCTGCGTCCAAGCCATCATCGGACGCGGGTCAACGCAGATCGGAGCCGTGCGCCTGATCTGATCCTCTGATCTGCGTTCATCTGCGTTCATCTGCGTCCCAATCAGCCCTTGAACGAGCAAAGTTTCGAGCCACGCCCCGAACAGCGCATCGCCATCAACTCCGGCCTGCTGCTGTTAGCCTATGGATTCCAGGCCCTGGTCAGCCTGATAATCGTAGGCGTGGTCGCGCGCTATCTGGGGCAGGCGGGCCTGGGGCGCTACGCCTTCATCATCACCTTCATCGAGCTGTTCACCGCCATCGTCGACATGGGCATGAACCGCATCCTGGTGCGCGAGGTTGCGCGGGGCAGCGAAGACTCCACCCGCCTGACCAGCGCCATCTGGACCATGCGCCTGGTGCTGGCGCTGCTCGTCTTCATCGTCGTGGCGCTGTTGGCCGCCAACAACGGCGATCCCTACCTCTGGCTGGCCACCATGGCCTTCTTCGTCGCCCAGGTCATCTACCTGCAAGGCGACGTCTTTGCCGCCATGCTCCAGGGCTACCAGCGCATGGAGTACACCTTCTGGAGCATCCTGGTGGCCCAGTTGCTGCAGTTGACGCTGACGCTGGCGGTGGTCTGGCTGAACCTGGGGCTGGTGGCGCTCTTCTCGGCGCGCGTCGTAGCCAACAGCGGCCGCCTGCTCTATCTGTGGTGGAGCAGCCGCAAGAAAGGCTATGCACAAGCCCACTTCATGCCGGGCGTGCTGGCCGGCGCCGGGGTGGCGCTGCGCCAGGCGCCGGCCTGGGTGGCGCGCTGGCGACGCCAGGGACGCGCGGCCGCGGCCGCCCAGCTCGACCGCGCAGGCCGCCAGGCGGTGCGGCGCTGGCAAGATGCGACCCTGGCCGGGCAGCTTCTGATCGAATCGCTGCCCGTAGGCATCAGCCTGTTGCTGCGCAGCTACATCTGGCGCGCCGGCGTGGTGCTGACGGTGCTCTGGCTGGGCAAGGCGCAGGGCGACCTGGTCAACGGCGTGCTCTATGGCCCCCTGCGCGTGGTGCAGCAGATGCAGATCCTGCCCGGCGCGTTTGCCGCCGCGCTCTTGCCGGCCCTGAGCAGCCGCGCCGTCACCCGTGTGGGAGAATTCGATGCGGCCTTTGCCAAAAGCCTGAAGCTGTTCGTGGCCCTCAGCCTGCTGATCGCGCTGGCCTTCACCTTTCTGGCCGGCCCCATCGTCGAGCTGCTGTTGGGATCGACCATCGACCTGGCCGCGGCCGAGCAGGTGCTGGCCTGGCTGGGCTGGGTGACCGTCTTCTACTTCCAGAACTGGCTCTACAGCGTGACGCTGGTGGCCTTGGGCCGGCAGAAATTCGAGACCCTGGGGCTGGCGGCCGGGCTGGCGGCCGGGATGGTCGTGGCCTGGTGGGGCATTCCCCGTTTCCAGGCCATGGGGGTGGTCTACGGCATTCTGACGGCCGAGGCTGTGCTCTTCCTGGTGGGCACCGCGGTCATGTGGCGCCATTTCCACTGGCGCCGGCTGCTGCCCTCGCTGCTCAAGCTGATCGCAGCCTGCGGGGCGGCCGGGCTGGTCTTCCTGCTGGGCAATCGCGCCTGGGACGCACTGGCCGCGGCTGGCGTGGCGCCGGCGGGAACGGTGGGCGCGGTGCTGGAGATCCTGGCCGTGGGCGCGGCCGGTCTGGTCGCCTTCGCGGCTGCCGCGTGGCTGCTGCGCACCTTCGACGCCAACGAGCGCGAGGGGATCCGCCTGATGTTGCGCTGGCAGCGAGGCAAACAGTGAACGACTCCATGTGGACGCCAAACCTGGCAACCGACAAGCGCCGCCTGATCATCGTCGGTCTGGACGGCGCAACCTTCGACTTGATCCAGCCGTGGATAGCCGCCGGCGACCTGCCCAACCTGCAACGGCTGATGGCCGAGGGCAGTTGGGGGCCGCTGGAATCGGTGGTGCATCCCTTCACCGCCCAGGCCTGGACCTCCATGGTGACCGGGACGCAGCAGGGCAAGCATCGGGTCTTCGACTTCTGGGAGCGCGATTTCAACACCTACGGCTTCCGCCTGATGAACGCCAGCCACCGCAGCCTGCCGGCGCTGTGGAATCTGCTCAGCCAGGCGGGCAAGCAGGTGATTGTCGTCAACGTGCCGCAGACCTACCCGCCGGAGCCGGTGCAGGGGGTGATGATCAGCGGCCGCGACACCCCCGGCCTGGACACCGCCTACACCTACCCGCCGGAGCTAAAGGCTGAGCTCGACCAGGTGAGCTCGACCCCCTACGTGATCGTGCCCAACGACTGGCTGTGGACCCAGCGCGGCCGGCCAGACCTGGCCCGGGCCGAGCTGCTGCGCGAGGCCGACGTGCGCTTCGACACGGTGCTGCACCTGATGGATACGCGGCCGTGGGATTTGCTCTTCTTCGTGGTCAGCGCGCCCGACGGCGCGGCCCATTTCTTCTGGAAATACCACGATCCCAGCCATCCCCTCTACGATCCGGCCGAGGCTGCGCTATACGGCGACACCCTGCGCGAGGTCTACCGGCGCTGCGATCAGCGCATCGGCGAGCTGTTGCAGCGCATCGAGGGCCTGCCCAACGTCAACGTGTTGGTGGTTTCAGATCATGGCCAGGGGCCGTTGGGGCCGCAGGCGGTGCATCTCAACCTGTGGCTGGCCAGCCAGGGGCTGCTGCACTTCCGCGACCGCGCCAACAACCAGGCCACCTTGGGCGAGCGGGTGGCCATCGTGGCCTCGCACGCGGTCCAGCGCGGCAAGCAGTGGCTCTATCGCCAGGTGGGCTTCCAGACGCTGACCAAGCTGCGCGCCTGGTGGCCTGACAGCCTGCGCACCCGCCTGGGCGCCGAGACCTTCTTCCCCGGCGTGGACTGGTACCACACCCGCGCCTTCAGCGAGGAGCTGCGCGGCAACATCTGGATCAACCTGGCCGGCCGCGACCCACACGGCATCGTCCAACCGGGCGCGGAGTACGAGGCGCTGCGCGATCAGATCATCGCTGCGCTGCCGGAGTTGACCGATCCCGCCACCGGCGCGCGGCCGATCCGCCGGGTCTGGCGGCGGGAGGAGCTCTTCCACGGCCCCTATCTGGAGCGTTTCCCCGACCTGGTGGTGGAGGGAGAATACGCCGACGTGTTCAAGCCGCACGGCAGCTATCGCGGCGGCGACGCGGCCCGCCAGTTGACCAGCGCCGAGCTGCGCCAGATCTGGATCACCGGCTGCCACCGCTCCAACGGCATCTTCATCGCCTGGGGGCCGGACATCCAGCCGGGCGGCCAGGTCTCCGGCGCGGCGCTGATCGATATCGCGCCGACCGCGCTGCACCTGCTGGGCCAGCCGGTGCCGGCGGAGATGGATGGCCACGTGCTGGCCGCGGCCCTGGCCGGGCCGGCGGCTGGGCCGGTGCGCGCCACCACGCTGGCTGAGCTGGGCTTCGACGGCGCCGGCGCGGAGGTCAGCTTCAGCGAGGCCGAGGAAGAGTATGTGCGCGAGCGGCTGGCTGGGCTGGGCTATCTGGGATGACTCGGACGGGCACGGTCGGCCCCTGCCGGGGTGCTACGCAAAGACCGGCCCGAGCGTTTGGCGTCAGAAGCCGGGTTTTTGTCTTGCAGTGCCCGCACGAGAAAAACCCGATTTCTGAACGCTGACTGAGCAGTTACTTTTCAGGACAGGTGAACCGTGAGCAACATCGATTGGTTTGGCGTCTTCTACAACGCCCTGTGGATCCTCGGCCTGGCGGTGGCGCTGGCCGCGGTCAGCTATGCCGACTGGCGGCGCCGGCTGAGCCAGCCGCGGCTGACGCTGCGCCAGGCGCTGAGCCAGCCCTCCTTTCAGGCCGCCTGGAGCCTGGGCCTGCTGCTCTTCTGCGCCGGGCTGGCGCTGAGCCGCGGCCCCTGGTGGCAGACCGTCGCCTGGGCCGCGCTGGCCCTGGCTTTCCTTTATTTGGGCGGCAGCGCGCTGCTGCACGCCCGGCGAGGTGCGCATGAGCAAGCCAAGTGACAGCGTGATCTGGGGCGCCGTTCTGTTGGTGATCGGCGTCGGCCTTCTGGTGTGGAATCTGGACATCCTGGCCAGCATGGAAATCACAGCCACCTGGGTGGTGGTGGCCCTGTTCGCCCTGTCGGGCCTGGCCTTTGTCTTCAGCTATCTCAACAAACGTTCGGCCTGGTGGCGGCTGATCCCTGGCTTCACCCTGCTGGCGCTGGCGGCCGTTCTCTTTCTCTCGGCGCGCGGCGCGCCCGCCACCTGGGTCGCCGCGGTGTTGCTGGCCGGCGTCACCCTGGCCTTTTTGGTGATCTACCTCAGCGACCGCGAGGAGCGCTGGTGGGCGTTGATCCCCTTTGGCTCGGTGGCGGTGATGGTGGTGGTCGCAGCGCTCAGCACGCGGCCGGCCGTGGCGCCGGCGCTGCTGGGCGCGGTGCTTTTCGGCGGCATGGGGCTGGTCTTCTTTCTGATCTATGCCCTGGCGCGCGAGCGGCAGCGTTTCGGCTGGGCCCTGGTGCCCGCGGCCACGCTGGGCGTCATGGGCCTGGCCGCGTTGGCCGCCTATCTGCCCACCGCGCTGCCCGCCCTGGCCGAGGCGCAACGGCTTTGGCCGGTGCTGTTGGTGGTGGCCGGAGCCGGTCTGCTGGGATACGCCGCGCTGCGCGCCAGCCGCCAGGCCCCGCCCGCGGTTGAGCTGCCGCCCGCGGCCGAGACAGCCGTGGCCCCCGGCGCCAGCGTCACCACCGTGGCCGAGGAGGAGCCCAAGCCCAGGACGACCCGCTATCAGCGCTCTCCCATCACCCTGGTGGATGAGAAGCCGGCCAGCCAGGAGGCCCCGGCCGCGGCCAGCCAGCCAACCGGAGCCGCGGCCAGCGGCGAAGTGCCCGATATCTACGAATTTCTCAAGAACGCCCCGCCGGAAGGGAAGCAGTAGCCCCCGACCAGAAACCAGCTTTTCCCAGACCCAGGGTCTAGCCCAGCAGCTTGCTCAGCGCCTCGGCGATGGTCAAGGCGGCCGTCGGCCGCGCTGCGACGCGGGCACGCGCCTGCATGGCGGCCAGGGCGGCGTTGCCCGGCGCCAGCCAGTTCACCGCCAGCGCGGCGATCTGATCGGGGTCATCGCAGAACAGCCCCACGCCCCGCTCCTGCACATAGCGCACATTGCCGCTTTCCTGGCCGGGCACGTAGCTGTGCAGGATCAGCGGCAGGCCACAGGCCAGCGCCTCGGCAATGGTCCCCGGCCCGGCCTTGCTGATGACCAGATCGGCCGCGGCCATCCAGAGCGGCATGTTGTCCACGTAGCCGGCCACATGCACGGCGCCAGGCCAGCGCTGCCTGGCCAGCCGGCTGCGCAGCGCCTCGTTGCGGCCGCAGATCACAGCCAACTGGCCGCCCTGCGACGCCAGGCGCGCGGCCAGCGTCGCGGCCGTCGGCTCCAGCGCGCCCATCCCCTCGCCGCCGCCCAACAGCAAGGCTGTGGGGCGCTGCTCCAGTCTCAGGGCGGCGCGCGCCTCGGCCGGCGTCGGGCGGGACGCGGCGAAGGCAAGCCTGATGGGCAGGCCGCCCAGCAGCACGCGCGCCGGGGGAAGGCCCGCCCGCAGCGCCGCAGCCTGCACCTGGCTGCATGAGGCCGACAGCAGATCCACCGCCGGGTTGTACCACGGCCGCGGCGCGCTGGCCAGGTCGGTGATCACGGTGGCAAAGGGGGTGTGAGGGTAGCGCCGGCGCAGCGCCCACCAGGGCGCATGGTTGAGCAGCGGATGCACCGAAACGTACAGATCGGCGGGGTATTCGGCGGCAAAGCGGCGCAGACCGCCGCGCTGCCACAGCCGCGCGCTCAGCGCCACGGCCTGCCACAGCCGCGCCTGATTGCTGCACCCGATCCCCAGCCGCCACAGCCAGCGGTGCTGCTCCACCAGCGGCAGGTAGTAGGCGCCGGCGTGGCTGAGCGGCCATGTGCCGTAGTGCGTCAGCAGATCGACCATCTGGCACTGCACCGCGTCGCCGTGCAGCACGTGCAGCGCCTCGGCCAGCGCATGGGCCGAAGCGCGGTGCCCCCCGCCAGTATCCGACATCAAAAAGACGACCCGTTTCGCCATCGCCTCGATTCTTCTCATCGACTCGCTGGATTGTGGGGCTGGCTCACGACCCGCCGCTGGCTGCTCCGTTGCCGGCCGGTGCAGCTTGGAAGTAGACCACCAGGTCTTTCTCCTCGTAGCGTGCGCCTTGCACCGGCAGGCCCGCCAGCACCCTGGGCAGCGCGATGTTGCGTTTCCAGTTGCCGATGCGCACGATCAACTCGTCGTGCAGGGAGCGGGTCAGCTTGATGTCCGACTTCTCCACGAAGGGCAGGGGAATGCGCAGTTGGTAGACACCATTGTTCTTGCGCACCTCCTGCGAGTGGCCGGCGTAGAAGATGCCGGTCGGGTCCTGCGCGCCGTAGAGCGCCTCGCCCATGCGCCGCAACATGGCCAGTCCCACCACCTCGTCGTCGAACCAGGGCACATCCAGAATCGGCAGCGGAGAGAAGGACTCCTCGACGAACTGGCGATATTTGGCCTGGATCTCCTTCCAGTTGGCGAAGTAGCTGTCGGAGACCGCGGCCGGAATCATGCGGTTGCAGATCACCAGATCGGTGGCGTAGCCGTAGAGGCTGAGATAGGTCAGCGCGCGCTGCGCCTCCTTGACCACCATCTTCTCCGGGTTGAGCACCAGGCGCATGGAGGAGACGGCCGAGTCGCTCAGCAGGTTGCTGACCCGATGGAGCTGCATCACCAGATCCTCGATGCTGGCGAAAAGGTCCTCGTCGGGCAGCGGAACCTCCACGATTCGTTTGAGCATAGGCCCGGCCATCTTGATGGCGGCCTTCTGGAAGGGGATGATCTTGTCCAGATACCAGCGCGCCAGCTCCGGAAAGGCCAGCAGTTGCAGCGTGGCCCCGGTCGGCGCGCAGTCCACCACGATCACATCGTACAGGCCGCTTTCGGCCAGCGCGGTGATCTGCATCAGGCTGGCCAGCTCCTCCATGCCGGGCAGCACGCTAGTCTCCTCCGCCACCAGATCGCTCATGCCGCGCCAGATGAAGACCGCTGACAGATACTCCTGCACCCGCCCCCAGTGCAGCTCCATCTGATGCAGCAGGTCGATCTCCTGGCCCCACAGGTTGGGCGCCAGCAGGGTCGGTTCATTGCCGATGGGCAGCTCATAGGAATCGGCCAGGCTGTGGGCCGGGTCGGTGCTGAGCACCATGGTGCGGTAGCCCAGATCCGCGCTGCGCAGGGCGGTGGCCGCGGAGACGCTGGTCTTGCCAACGCCGCCCTTGCCGGTAAACATCAATACACGCATATCAAGAAACTCTCACGACGCAAAAATCTGAACCCGACGCACAAAGAAGGCACAGGCATCAGAAACCGGGTTTTTGTCTCGCAAGGCCGTTGCGAAGACCAAACCCATGCCCGCACGA
>JACSRL010000176.1 GCA_014879765.1 Anaerolinea sp.
GCTTCATTATACACATCCCCCCAAGACTCCCGAAGTCTCAAAACAAACAGAGGCCCGGACTGGGTGTCCGGGCCTCTGTGGGCAACGACTGAAACGCGCCTACGACTTTGAGCCGCCGGCGATGAACTGCATCAGGCAGCGGCCCCAGATGCCCATGATGACGGGCACGACGCCGATGATGGCCACGATCACGCCGCCTGTGCTGCCGGCCAGCGGCCCCATCAGGCCCAGCCAGATCAACACCAGACCCAGAACGACGCGCACAATGCGCCCAACGGTGGAATTCATGAAAGCAACCAGACCAGCCATGGATGACCTCCTGCGGTGTAAGGGTGGTTTTGTGTTTGAACTACACCGCTGAGATGCTCACCAGAGCGTTCCGGTTACTTCACTGCTCAGCCTCAAGCGCCGGGCCAATCCAGCTTACATCGGTTTGCTCCGCGTCGCCCGCTCCAGCCGGAAGACCGCGGTGGTCGCCAACAGGTTCTTGACCTTGATGATGCGCGCCCGCCGGCCGCGGTTCAGATAGATCTCGCGGGTGATGGCGATGCCCACCTGCTGGCAGAAGCCGGCGAAGTCGGTGATGCTGACCGCCTGCCAGCGGGGCGCGTCGTACCAGTGCTGCGGCAGATCGGGGGCCAGCGGCACGCGGCCGGTCAGCAGCAGCTCCAGCCGGCAGCGCCAGTAGCCCCAGTTGGAAAAGCTGACCAGCGCGCTTCTGCCCACCCGCAGCATCTCGGCCAGGATCGCGGCCGGATCGTCCAGAAAGGGCAGGGTCTGGCTGAGGATCACCACGTCGAAGCTTTCCGCGGGGTAGTCGGCCAGTCCCTCTTGCAGATGGCCCTGGCGCACGCTCAGCCCGCGCTGGACGCAGGCCATCACGCCGGCCTCGCTCAATTCGATGCCGCGGCCGCGTGCCTGTTTGTGGCGCACCAGATAGGCCAGCAGCGCGCCGTCGCCGCAGCCCAGGTCCAGCACCTTGGCCCCGGCCGGCGTCAGATCGGCCACCGCCTGCAGGTCGGGCCGCAGCGCGGCATAGGCCGCAGCCGCCTGCTCGCTGGTTGCCGTTACCATGACATCCCCCAGGCGCGGCGCAGCGGGATGCTTCTGCGCCTCCGGTCAGCATGACAACACGACACACGCTTCACGCACCACGTGTCACGCTTCACGTTTCACTCCTCAGCCGCCCCAGAAAGCTGCCCAGCAGCCGCGTCATCGTCTCCACCTCCACCAGGAACGCGTCGTGGCCCCAGGAGCTTTCGATGTCCAGATAGGTCACGTCGCAGCCGGCCGCGGTCAGCGCCCGCACCAGCTCCTTGCTGTGATAGCTGGGATAGAGCCAGTCGCTGGTGAAACTGATCACCAGAAAGGCGGTGTCGGCCGCGCTCTCGAAGGCTGCGGCCAGCGAGCCGCCCTGCTGCCCGGCCGGGTCGAAGTAGTCCAGCGCCTTGGTGACGTAGAGATAGCTGTTGGCGTCGAAGCGGCGGGTGAACTTGTCGCCGTTGTGCTTCAGGTAGCTCTCGATCTCGAATTCGGTCTGGAACTCGTAGCCGTAGCGTTCCCGCCCCTGCAAGCGCCGGCCGAACTTCTCGTGCATCGACTGCTCGCTGAGATAGGTAATGTGTCCCACCATGCGCGCCACGGAGAGACCGGCGTCGGGCCGCTTGCCGTTGTTGTAGTAGTCGCCCTGGTTCCAGGCCGGGTCGGCATAGATCGCCTGCCGCCCCACCTCGCCGAAGGCGATCAGCATGGGGCTGTGGCGGGCAGTGGTGGCGATGGGAATGGCGGCGCGCACCCGCTGCGGATGGTGCGCGGCCCATTCCAGCACCTGCATCCCCCCCATGCTGCCGCCAGCCACCGCCAGCAGCCGCTCGATGCCCAGATGATCCAGCAGCTTCACCTGCGCCCGCACCATGTCGCCGATGGTCACCACGGGAAAGTGCAGGCCATAGGGCTGGCCGGTGGCCGGATCGACGCTGCTGGGCCCACTGGAGCCGTAGCAACTGCCCAGCACATTGCTGCACAGAACGAAGTAGTGGTCGGTGTCGAAGGCCTTGCCCGGCCCGATGCAGTCGTCCCACCAGCCTGGCTGGGCGTCGTCCGGCGCCAGATAGCCGGCCGCGTGCGCGCCTCCGCTCAGCGCATGGCAAACCAGGATCGCGTTGGAGCGATCGGCGTTCAGCCGGCCATAGGCTTCGTAGGCCAGCGTCACCGGGCTCAACGTCGCGCCGCTCTCCAACGCAAAGGGTTCATCCTGGGCGAAGGTGAAGGTTTGCGTTTGTACAAGGCCGACAGAGTTGGATGGGAACATGATGGTCGATCCGAAGCGACGGAGGGGCAGATTGGCAGATCGACGACGCCTCAGCGTGACCGATCGGCCAATCTGCCAACCTGCTGATCAGCAGTTCACGCGGCCAGCGCCTGCTCCAAGTCCCACAGGATATCCTCGATATCCTCCAGGCCAACGCTCAGGCGGACGAAGTCGGGGGTGACGCCGGCGCTGACCAGCTCCTCGGCGGTCAACTGGCTGTGGGTGGTGGTGGCGGGGTGGATGGCCAGACTCTTGGCATCGCCCACATTGGCCAGATGGCTGAAGAGCTGCAAGCTGTCGATGAAGCGCCGGCCCGCCTCTGCGCCCCCCTGGATGCCGAAGCCGAGGATCGCGCCGACGCCCTTGGGCAGATATTGCTTGGCCAGCTCGTGGTCAGGGTGGCTGGCCAGGCCGGGATAGCTGACCCAACTCACGGCCGGGTGAGCTTCCAGGAACTGGGCCACGGCCAAGGCGTTGGCGCAATGGCGCTCCATGCGCAGGCTGAGGGTCTCGATGCCGGTCAGCGTGTTCCAACTGTTGAAGGGCGCCTGGCACGCGCCCAGGTCACGCAGCACCTGCACGCGCGCCTTGATGATGAAGGGAGGCAGGCCGATGCCGGCCACGTCGGCGTAGGCCAGGCCGTGGTAGCTGGGGTCGGGGGTGGTGAAGTTGGCAAAGCGGCCGCTGCGCCAGTCGAAGTTGCCGCCGTCCACGATCACGCCGCCGATGGCCTGGCCGTGGCCGCCCAGGAACTTGGTGGTGCTGTGAACCACAAGGTGTGCGCCCCACTCGAAGGGCCGGCAGAGATAGGGGGAGGCGAAGGTGTTGTCGATCAGCAGCGGGACGGCGTTGGCCTGGGCGATGGCAGCCACCTCCGCAAAGGGGAAGACCTTGATGCCGGGATTGCCCAGCGTTTCGCCGTAGAGCACCCGGGTGTTGGGGCGGATCGCCCGCTGGAAGTTGGCCGGATCGCTGGGATCGACGAAAGTGACCTCAATCCCCAGGCGCGGCAGGGTGTAGTTGAACTGGTTGTAGGTGCCGCCGTAGAGCCGGCTGCTGCTGACCACGTGATCGCCCGCCTCGCACAGGGTCATGATGGCCATGGCCTGGGCCGCGTGGCCGCTGCTGGCTGCCAGCGCCCCGACGCCTCCCTCCAGGTCGGCGATGCGCTGCTCCAGCACATCGGTGGTGGGGTTCATGATGCGGGTGTAGATATTGCCCAGCTCGCGCAGGGCGAAGAGGTTGGCCGCGTGTTCAGTGTCACGGAACTGATAGCTGGTGGACTGGTAGATGGGAACGGCGCGGCTGCCGGTGGTGGGGTCAGGCTGCTGGCCGGCGTGGAGCTGGCGGGTGGCGAAGCCGAGGCTGCGTCCATTGGTTGCATTCGTCATGGTGGTTGCTTCTCCTGTCGCGTAAGATGAACACCTGAGATGGATCACCAGAGCGTCTGGCCCGGCGGGACGCCTGGTCGATCGGTCAACAAAAAAAGATACTATTCAGCCGTAAGTGCCCGGCACCTGAACAGTTACCAAAAAAAAACCTTTCTCGCCTGGAAGAGGAGAAAGGTATGCGGATGCACCTGACGCATTGCGCTGACACAAAGACATCCCCAAGGGGGATGATCAGGACGTGTCAACGCCACCTGATCTCATCTTCCAGAACAAGTCTGCCGGATTTGGCACCCTGGCGCTCATGCAGCGTCCTTACTGCACGAACCGGGTTGTCGAGGCTTCACAGGGCCGGTCCCTCTGCCTCTCTGGATAAGAGTTCGGAGTATTCGGTTGTAGGGCGGTAGAATACCCAGGTGGGGCTGATCTGTCAAATCTGGCAACAGCCGAACGCCGGCGGCGCGAAGCGCCTGCAGTGGCATCAGAAACTGGGCTTGCAACTGCGCCCTTTGCCGTCAAGAACCTGGCCAAACTTCAACGGCCGGCTTTGCCGTCCGAAGTTTGGGACGTCACGACTGGCTGAGCGGCTACAACTGCTGATCCTGTCCGCGCAGCCGTGCGAGCTCGGCGCGCAGGCGGGCGTTCTCCGCAGCAACCTGCGCCGCGCGCTCCTCAGCCGCATCCGCACGCTCCACAGCATAGACCACGCGCGCTTCGGCCAGGCGCGCCTCGGCCTCGGCCGCAGCGCGCGCTTCTTCGTCGGTCAACAGCCGCTGGCCCGTTCCCAGGTCGAAGAAACGCAGCATGTTGTCCTCGTCCAGCGCCAGGCGCAGGCCCAGCAGCCGGCTGACGTATTCAGGCGGCTCACCGGCCGCCGGCGCAAAACTCAGCTCTCCCAACTCCAGCGCCTGATTCTGCGGCTGCATCGGCGCATAGTCGCCGTCGACCAGCTCATAGCCTGCCAGCGGCGGCTTCAGATAATCGGCGGTGGGGTCATACAGGTAGTACTCCTGGACGCCCAGCCAGGCATACAGGGCCATCTTGCCCACCTGATCCTCCCGCCGCGTGGTCTTGGACGTTACCTCGAAGACGACCTTGGGTGCGACGCCCTCCTCCCACAGCTTGTAGATGTCGCGGCGATGCGGCGTCACCCCCCACACCACGAAACAATCAGGGGCGACCGATTTGCGCGGGTTGCCCTCCTGGTAATAGAGCAACAGATTGCCGGTGACGTAGACCTGCTGGCCGGCGAAATAACGCCGCAACAGGTTGATGACGTAGACCATCAGGTCGCGATGCAGATCAGATTCGGCCATAGGCTTCCCGTCCGACTGAGGATATTCGACCGCGCCGGTCGCTGACTTGATAGGTTTCAGTTGCACTGTCATACGATACACCTCACAATGGATGCGTGACTCGTGATGCGTAACCGGAGGGAGCTTGCGCCGAAAGGCGATTGGTTCCGCATTTCGGGTCACGCATTCCGGCTCAAGGCTCACGCTCCCGCGGCAATGACCCTCTGCCGGTAATGCTCGTCCGGCCGGGTGTGGATGCGGGCCACGGCTTCGGCGCTCATGAAGTTGGGACCGCCCATGGCGTAGGTCCCGGCCAAGATGCGCGCGGCCTTCACGGCCATGGCGGTGATGTTCTCCACCTGCTGTGCGCTGCGGCCCAGCGCGATCAGGCCGTGGTTCTGCATGTGAATGACCTTGGGAACCTCGCCGTAATAGTCGATGTGCGCGTCGATGTGCGCCTTCACTGCCCGCGCCAGCGGTGGACCGGGATCGACGTAGGGGATCAACACCGGCGCCGGGCCCAGTACCACGATCTCGTCGGGAAAGAGCCGGCCGGCAAAGGCCGCGTCGAAGCCCACGGAGCAGGTGAGCGCATTGATGGCCGTCGGGTGGGTGTGGCCGACGAAGTTGATCCCCTCCAGTTGCAGACAAACCGCGTGCAACACCGTCTCGACCGAGGGATGCCCGCCGCTGGCCGCGTCCAGCTTGGCCTCGATCAGCCCCTGCTTGATCTCGGCATCGCTGAGGGTGGGCGCGCTCAGCATGGCCAGCACCCGGTCGAAGCGCACCTCCACAAAGCCGGCGGCGTCGATGGTGCGCAGCTCAGTGCCGCTGGCCTTCACCCAGAAGGTGGCGTCGCTGGCCCGCGTCGACGTGTTGCCTTCGCCCAGAATGGCGTAGTCCCGGGCCGGGTCGCCCAGGGCACGCGACAGATGAACAAGTTGCTGCAAGAGATCATGGTTTGACATGTCAATCACCTGTGTTTACCAGTCGAAAGAGATTTCCGGCGTAATCCACCACCAGAAGCTCGCCATCCTCGGTCTCGCCGAATGAGCTGATCTGCGCGTCGCTCTTCAGCAGTTCCACGGCCTGCCAACCGCCGTCGGCGGCCGGCGCCAGCCCCCAGATGCGGCCGGAGCAGTAGTCGCCATAGAAGTAGACGCCGTGCAGGGCCGGCTGGGCCGCGCCGCGGTAGACGTAGCCGCCGGTGATCGAACAGCCCAGGTCGTGGTGATACTCCGCTGCCGGCAGGGTCAGCCCCGTCTGATCGCAGGTGCTGGCCTGGAAGCAGTGGGTGGCCTCCATGATGGGCCAGCCGTAATTCTCGCCGCCGCGGCTGCCGGCCGGCTGCACGTTGACCTCTTCCCACAGGTTCTGCCCCACGTCGGCGATCCACAGCTCGCCGGTCAGCCGGTCGAAGCTGAAGCGCCACGGGTTGCGCAGTCCGTAGGCCCAGATCTCCGGCCGGGCCTCCTCCTGCGCCACGAAGGGATTGTCGGCCGGAACCACCGCGCCTTCGCCGCTGACATCCAGGCGCAGCAGCGCGCCCAGGATCGTGCCCAGATCTTGGCCGTTCTCATAGGTGTCGTCGGCGCCGCCGCCGTCGCCCAGCCCGGCGTAGAGGTAGCCATCAGGCCCGAACGCCAGCATGCCGCCGTTGTGGTTGGAGGCCGGCTGGGCCGCGGTCAACAGCACCGCCTCGCTGGCCGGGTCGGCCGCGGTGCGCTCAGGGTTGGCCTGGAAGCGGGAGATGACCGTGTCGCCATCCTTGTCGGTGTAGTAGACGAAAAGCCGGCCATTGGCGGCGAACGCCGGGTCAAAGGCCAGGCCCAGCAGCCCCTGCTCGGAGGCGTCAGAGCCGACGCGCCCGCGGATGTCGAGAAAGGTCAGCGCCGAGCTGCCATCGGCGTTGAGGGCCACGATTCGGCCCGCCTTTTCCAGCACGAAGATGCGGCCGCTGCCATCGCCCGCATGGCCGGCGAAGACTGGCCGGGCCAGGTCCTCGGCCAGTGGCGCCAACGCCACGCGGAGCCCCGCCACGGCCGGCGCGCTGGGCGTTGCCGTGGGGGCGGGCGTGGCTGTCGGCGTGGCTGTCGGCGTCGCGCTGGCTGTCGCCGTCGCGGTGGCGCTGGGCTTTTCGGCGGTCGCAGACGCCGGCGGCGCGCTGGCTGTGCTGGTAGGCGCGGGCGGCACAGTGGGCGTATCCACGGCCGTGGACGCGGTGGCCACCGGCAACGGCAGATCCGTCGGCGGCAGGGCTGACCTGGATGAGCAGGCAGCCACCATCAGGGTCATAGTCAGGACCAGCCAGATGTGACGGTTTCTCACAGAGTTCAACTCAAGACTTCGGAAGTCGCCGCCTTGCGCGGGTCTCGATACGGCGGCCTACTCGACCAGCGTCTCGATACGGCGGCCTACTCGACCAGCGTCTCGATACG
>JACSRL010000256.1 GCA_014879765.1 Anaerolinea sp.
GGACATGGTCGGTCGGATGGTGATCGGTGATCGGTGATCGGTGAACGATGACTCGTAATGCGTGACACGTAACTCAGAAGCTGTTTGAATAGGTCGTGTTGGCCTGAACTGTCGGTCGATTGCGAAGCACCCCGGAGTGGGGTAGCGGCTTTCGCACGCAACCCGCCTGATTTCGATACACTTCGCTACTCAATCGGCACTGGCCTTGACGCCACCAGAGCGTATCGAGACCTCTTGGAGGCTACAGACACCCTTTTCAAACAGCTTCTCAGAAGCGCATGTCGGGCTCGGCTGCGAATCGCGTTGGACGCCAGGTTGTGGTCAAGCGCCGGACGCCTGACCTCCTGACGAAGCAAGACATCCACAGACTCACCGTCCACTAACGGACATTTCCGGGTTACGGGTTACTCGTTACTCGTTACGCCAGATCGATCCGCTCGCACGCCAGCACCAGCTCCTCCACCGCCACATCGGTGCCCTTGCCGTTGAAGGAGGGGCCGGTGTACTTGGTGGGGCGGGCGTTGGTCAGCTTCCACTCCAGCACCACGCTGCTGTGATCCTCGTTCTGAAGCTGGATGGTGACGGTGCGCAGGGAGGACTGCGAGCCGGCGCGCACCTGGTCCAGCCACTGGTAGAGGTCCAGCGCGCCGATGACGCCGCGCTTGAGGGTCACATCGGGCACCTTGTACATGCCGGTCATCTTGCGCGGCGCGTTGTCCTTCTCGTTGCCGTTGCGGTACTCGGCAACGGTGATCTCCATGCCCAGCCCGCTGACCTCCTGGAAGCCGGCCTGCGCGCTGGCCGTGTCGCCAGTGCCCAGATCGACCAGGAAGTTGAACTGACCGTAAGGCCGCTCTCTGAATTCAGCCATGGGGATTTCTCCTTGATGTGGGGTCGTTGCGTAACACGTAACACGTAACACGTAACACGTGACACGTAACACGTAACACGTAACACGTAACACGTAACGAGTAATGCGTTAACCGGAGGCTCGTCGTGTTACGTCCTCGCTGTCGTCATTCCGGGCCAGGCCCGCCAAATCACATCTCCAACGCCAACCTTCCGGGTTACGGGTTACGGGTTACGGGTTACGGGTTACGGGTTACGGATTACGGGTTACGAGTTCCGGGTTACTCGTTACCGTTCACCCGCGCCGCTCCGCCGTCCACTGCCCGATGCGGAAGATGACGAACTCGGCTGGGCGCACGGGGGCCACGCCGATCAGGCAGATCAGCCGGCCGTTGTCGATGTCGTTCTGGGTCATGGTGGAGCGGTCGCAGCGCACAAAGTAGGCCTCCTGCGGCTTCTCGCCCATCAGGTGGCCTGACTTCCACTCGTTGAAAAGGAAGTCCTCCACCGTCCGGCGCACATTGGCCCACAGCGGTTCATGGTTGTTCTCGAAGACCACCCATTGCGTGCCCTTTTCCAGCGAACGCTCCAGATAGGCGAAGTAGCGGCGCAGGTTGACGTATTTCCACTCCGGGTCGGAGCTGATGGTGCGCGCGCCCCAGAGGCGATAGCCGCGGCCCTCGAAGAAGCGGAAGCAGTTGACCCCCTCGGGGTTGAGCACATCCTGCTGCGCCTTGTTGAGCAGAAACTCGAAGCCCACCGCCATGCGCACCACCTCGTTGGCCGGGGCCTTGTGTACCCCCTTCTCCACATCGTTGCGCGCGTAGATGCCGGCCACGAAGCCGCTGGGAGGCAGGATCATCTCATCCTCGGTCACCGGATCCACCACCCGCACCCAGGGATAGTAGAGCGCGCCGTGGGTCGAATCCACCTGACCGCGGAAGGCGCGCACCCCGCCCACCGTCTGGTCGTCGGGCGAGTCCAGCACGGCGATGCGGTAGCGCATCCGTTCGCAGTGCGAGATCAGATAGGCCTGGATCTGCGCCACCCGCGTGACGTTGCCGTTGCTGTAGCCCTGCGAATAGCCGGGCGCGGCCACGATGGAGATATCCTCCAGGTCCTCGAAGGCGGCCAGGCCGCTCTTGGCCGTGGCGTCGGCCACCCCTTGATAGGCGGCGGCCGCGGGCTGGGCGCCGTCCGTGCCTCCATCCAGCCGGTAGACCCGTTGCCGCTGCTCAGCCGTGCTGCTCAAGCTGACCGCCGCGTCGATCACGTCATCGCCCAGCAGCGCCCTGGCCATCTCCGCGCCGGTGTCCAGCGTGCCCACGGCCGGCTCGATGGCAAAGGGCACCACCAGCGCCAGCCGCCGTGAGCTGGGCGCGGTGTCGAAGTAGGTGGTCAGCGCGTTGCCGTGGCCGGGGTGGAAGCTGAAGCCCTCCAGCACCTCGGGCAGGGCATAGCGTTCCCGCGGCCGCTTGGGCCGGGTGATGGGGCGCTCGATGGCCACATCCACCGTCAGCAGACGCACTTGCTGGCTGGCCGGGTCGAAGCTGCTGAACGGCTCCAGCGCGCCGCCCGGCTGCTGCAAGGCCAGGTCATCGCCGCTGCGCACCACGTCGTAGAGCGTCACCGACGGCGGGCTGCCCGCGCCGGTCACCACCACCGTGTCGAACGGCTGGACGCGGCGCACGGTGCGCTGGCTGGTCACCGGATCGCTGATCAACAGGTTGTCGCTCAGCCGCGGCAGAAAGGTCAGCCGCATGTTGCCAGCGCGGCCGCGGAAGCGGGCGTTGATATCGATGCGGTCGGGCGGCGGCGAGACGATGCCCTGGTTGTTGGCCGTGGCCAGGCCGCCGTCGCCGGCGTCGACGCGCGCCACATACAGCCGGCGGCCGCCCTCCTCGAAGAAGGCGCGCACGCCGTGGGCCAGGTAGTTCGGCCCGTAGTCCAGCGGATCCAGGCCGCCATAGATGCGCTCGAAGTCGGCGAAGCTGGTCAGCAGCTCAGGCTCCCCGCTGGTCGGCCCATAGCGGGCCGGCCCGACGAAGCCAGCCGTGCTGGTGCTGACCCCCTCGATGGTCTTGGCGCGAAAGCTGACCTCTTCGACATATACGCCTGGGGCAAGATATTCTGGCATCGTTCGATCTCCTTAAAGAGTTGCAGGTGGCAGGTGGCGGGTCTCACGTCTCACGTCTTACGCTTCACGCAGCATCGACCAGGAGCCGCGTTTCGGGCTGGTCGGCGCTGCGCAGGATCAGGGGCTGGCCGAAGTTGAGGGTGGCGGGCAGTTGGCTGGCGGGTGCGCCGTTGACTGTGGCCCAGAGCACGCCCGCGGCCTGGGTCAGGATGGTGCGCAGGTCGGGCTGATCTGCGCCGGCCGGCGTCTCCAGATGCGCCGGTTGAAAGAGCACGCGCGCCGTCAGCGGCCACTGCTGGGCCTGGGGCGGCGCCTGCGGCCCGGGCGGCGAGCTGCCCAGCGTGGCCTGGAATGGGGGGATGGGGAAGAACACCGCCGCGCGGCCGCGTTCATCGGCGATGCCGTGCCAAACGCCGCCCTCGGCCAGATCCAGCTCCAGCACGGCCCAGGCGGCCGGCTCACCGGTGGCACGGCGCACCAGATCAGCGCGCACCACCGCCAGCCCGCCCACGCTGCGCCACGGCGCAGAGAAGAGATACAACCCTGGTAGGGGCGGGGTTTCCCCGCCCTGCGGGGCTCCACCGCCCTGCGGGGCTCCGCCGCCCGGCGGGGCTCCACCGCCCTGCGGGGCTCCGCCGCCCGGCGGGGCTCCACCGCCCGGCGGGGCTCCGCCGCCCTGCCCCGTGGGATAGATGCCGGCAAAGGGCGCATCGACCCGCAGCGTCACCGGCAAAAAGCGGCGCTGCTCGTCCTCCACCGCCACCACGAAACGCTCCAGCGCGGGGGGCGACGCCTGTCCGTCGCCGTTGGCCGCCGGATACTCGAGCTCCCGCAGGCCGGGCAGGCCCTGAAAGGCGTAGACGCCCGAGGCGGTGCGGAAGGCCGTGCGTATCGGCTCCGTTGCGCCGTCGGGCCAGGCGCGCACCCGTAGCCCATGCGCCACCTGGCTGTCGGTGGCCGGGTCCCAGAAACGGATGCCCAGGGGGGTGAAGATGGTCTGGCGTTCGAGGATGCGCGGCATGGTGGGCTAGGCCTGGGTGTACTCGAAGGTGCGCTGTTGCACCGGCGGACCGGCGGCCTGCAGCAGCCGGGACTCAATGCGGATGTTGCGGGCGACGTAGGGCACCGAAAGCTGGTAGGTGTTCTGCACCAGCGTCTCCCAGACGTGCAGCAGGTCCTCGGTGCTCAGGTCGGCCAGCGTCACCTCCACCGCCTCGTCGGGCTGGAAGACATCGGGCAGGACGCTGTTGAGCAGGCCAGCCGGCAAGAGCGGCGTGTCCTCCATCACCCGCATCATCCAGCCGGCGATGGTGTGCTGCAAGGAGGCGCTGCCGCCCCAGGCGGTCAGAATGAAGTGCATGTCCACCGCCAGTTGATGGCGGAAGCGCCGGCCATTCTCGTCCAGCCGGCCGGCCGGGGCGCGGAATGCGCCGTTGGGCAGCACGCGGTAGAGAAAGAGGCTGACGCCGTTCTGTAACGACGGCGAGATGAAATCGCGCGCCGTGAAGACCCGGAACTCCAGCTCGTTGTTGAAGTCCTCCGGTTGATAGTTGCTGCGCAGCAGTGCAGCCACCGCCTCGCTGACGGCGGCCAAAGCTCGGTGATCAGCCATAGAGCATCAAATCAACGGGTGTGGGGTCGGGAGCGTCGCAACTGGGCGGCCGGTCAACTCGACGGTAGCCCTTAAGCGCGATGCCCCAGCTTTCCAGGTAGGGGCCGACAAAATCGATCACCTCATCCAGGGTGTGCAGATAGCGTCGCGCCTGGCTGGGCACGTGAGTGACGTGGCCCCGCCAGGCGGCGGGGCCATCGCCCTCCGGCAGCTCTTCGAGCCAGACCTTCACGATGAACGAGTGGGACTCGAATGGTTCCATGAGCCGGTCATTGCTCGCTTCTCAGCGACAGGCCGAGCCGGGCGAGGGTTCGCCGGCCCGTCGTCAGCTAGACCATCACCATGAAGCTGTACTCGCTGTAGTTGGTGTGGCCCCACAGGCTGTGGTCGCAGTCCACGATGGTGCGCTTGTGCGCGCGCAGTTCGATCTGGTAGCAGCAGGTGCGCTCGAAGACTCGGCTGGCCAGCGCCTCATAGCGCATGACGCCGCCGCGCCAGATGGGGCTGACTGCGCCGGCCAAGCGCGCCGTTGCGTAGTCGGGCCCAACGAAATCAGCCGCTACAGCGGTCAGCGTGTGGCCCGCCACACCCAGCAGATTGACTACGGCATTCTCGCCGTAGGTGGCCTGCAAGGAGTAGTAGGCCAGATGGCCGTCGGGGTCGTGGGCCAGGAACTCAACCACCAGCACATCGGTGGCGTTGATCTCCGTCACGCCGCAGGCGCCCACCGGCGTCGTCGTGCCGTTGCTGTGGCGGATCACCACCGAAACCACATCGGTGTCCGGCTCCAAGGTCTGCGTATGCACCGTGCCGCCGCCCACGGGATGGCTGGGCACGCTGGCCGGATGGCCGCTGGCAGGGCCGACGATGCGGTTGTCCAGGGTCAGCACCAGACTGTTGGGCTGTTCGGGATCGGTGCCGCACTGGCCCAGCACCTGGGGATCGACCAGGTTATCGCCCACCCGCCGCCAGCTCCTGACCCGCAGCGCATACGTTCCATCGGCGAAGTTGGGCATGCCGGCGCCGTCCATGGTGAGCCACCCTGCCAGCATCGTCTTGTTGTCCATCCACCAGCGGCTGCCGGGACCGACGATCTCCCAGGTGCCCGCGCCGTTGGTGGCCTCGAAGTGCTGGCGACTCTCGATGACGCGCCGGCCATCGAGCTCGATCACCGGGAAAGCCACAGGATAGGTATCGATGGGACCGGCCGGAAGCTGCGGGCCAAAGTAGGTGCGGTTGAAGCCGGCCACGGTACCCAGCGGCAGCGGCTGCCAACCCGCGCCGGTCAGATACTGCAGCTCATAGTAGTCAGCCCCGGCCAGTGCGCCGAAGTCGCCCTGGATCCAGAGGGCGCCGGCAAAGGGCCGGTCGCCGAAGCTGGAGATCAGGCCAGGGTTCTGGAAGCCGGCCGGCGCCAGCGGCGCGCTCAGGTTTCCGCCGATGCTGGCCACAGGGAAGCTGCAGACATGGGTGATGTTGAGGCAGTTGCCCTCCGGCTGCGGCGTGTCGTCGATGCAGCAGGCCAGATTGTTGGCCACCAGGGTCACGTCCAGCGGGCTGGTCACATTCCAGCGCGCCGCCAGACATGCCTCGTCGACGATCACCTGGTTCTGCCCGCCGCAGTTCTGCGTGACGCGGAAGACGATGTCGGGCCGGCAGTCCCACCAGGGCTGCCACGGCCACCAGGGCCACAGATGCAGGTGCTCCAGCTCCGGCGCCCGCGGCAACCGCTGCGCCAACTGGCCGCGCAGCGTCTCCAGCGCGCCCAGGTCGATGACGTGCGGCTGGTTGGCGACAGCGGCTATCCCAGGCTGCGCGTCAAAGTCCAGCGCGCGGCCGGCCGGCTGGAAGGCCGCGGGCGGCGTCGGCCGGCCTGGCTCCTCCAGCAGCTCCTGGAACAGGGCCAGATCAGGCTGCGGCCAGGGCCGAGCCAGCGCCTTGTCCTTGAGCAGGGGACGCACCACGGGCAGGATGGCGCGCACCAGGTCCGGTTCCAACAGCCAGCGCCGTCGCAGCCACCAGACCCACGGCAGCCAGCCGCAACACCAGCGGAAGCGGATCTCGAACGCGCCGTTGGCGTCGGTGACGGCGCAGCCCACTTGTTGCCGGCTGCACCACCACCACCACATGTCCACATCGAAGGCGCAGACCGTCGCGCCGGGCACGGGGCTTCCATCGGGACAGAGCACCCGGCCGCGGATCACAAAGGTGCGGCACCAGCGCAGCCACCAAAACCAGAAGTAAGGTGGAATGAGCAAGGGCTGCAAGGTCAAAACAGTGCGATCCTCCCACTGCTTTGATGGAACATCGAAAGTCAGCGTTTGCAGGTCAAACAAGTCATCGGCCGTGGCATCGGCCGGCCCGACGGCCACGCGCAGGTGGCCGGGCAGGCGATCAAAACTGAGCACGGCCTGCGCCTGCCCCCTGTCATCGAAGGTCGCGGTCGCCTCCGCCATCTCTCCACTGGCGCGTCGAACGGCCACCTTGACCGACTGGCCGGCGTTGCGCCCCTCGATGCCAGAAATGTCCAGCGGAATCACCAGCCGGACCGGTCTGTTTGTCTTTTTCTCGTCCATGATTCGCCATCCTTCGCCAGTTCACCACGGGAAGCGGCCTGCATCCAACAAGGCAGACGCCTTAAGATGGTGTCAGTATAGCAGGCCCAAGGCTACGCGGCGTCTGTGCGCGCGTCTGTGGCAGCGTCTCGCGGGGCATGAAAATTGAAAATGATCGTCAACCCCCTGGCCGGTGGCTGGAACCCACCGGCTCACAGTACAAAGGCCCCTCAGGGCCTGCGAACCAGCGGCTATCAGTGGC
>JACSRL010000171.1 GCA_014879765.1 Anaerolinea sp.
GTTGCGCAGACGAAGACCATGGACGCACGAGAAAAACCCGGTTTCTGAACGACGGGCTGAGCAGTTACCTGCGAACACAAATCACACAAACACACTCACGCTTCACGCATCACGTCTCACGCTTCACGTCCCCAAAGACACTCCCCGCGATTCCGGGTTACGTGTTACGCATTACTCGTTGCGCCGAAAAGAGTCATCGTGCATTTCAGCAAACTTTGGCGGCTGCTCTACGCGCTGCCGTTGATTTTCCTGGCGATCTTCTATTTCTACCCGCTGCTCAGCATCCTGGGCGTCAGTCTGGCGCCGGAGGGACGGCTGGACCTGAGCGGCGTGCAGGCGCTGTGGACGCGCCCCTACCTGGCCCAGGTGCTGTGGTTCACCCTCTGGCAGGCCGCAGCTTCCACCGCGCTGACCCTGCTGCTCGGCCTGCCGGCGGCCTACATCTACGCGCGCTTCGATTTTCCTGGCAAGACCCTGCTGCGCGGCCTGACCACCATCCCCTTTGTGCTGCCGACCGTCGTGGTCGGCGTCGCCTTCGTGACGCTGTTCGGCCCGCGCGGCGTGCTGAACGACTGGCTGATGGCTGCCTTGGGCCTGGCCTCCCCGCCCATCCACCTGCTCAACACCGTTTGGATCATCCTGTTGGCGCACGCCTTCTACAACGCGGCCGTGGTGGTGCGCATCGTCGGCGGCATGTGGGCCAACCTGGACCCCCGGCTGGGCGAGGCTGCGGCCGTGCTGGGTGCGTCCCGCTGGCGGCGCACCTGGGAGGTGACTGCGCCGCTGTTGGCGCCCGCCATCGCCGCGGCCAGCCTGCTGATCTTCCTCTTTTGCTTCACCAGCTTCGGCGTGGTGCTGATCCTGGGCGGCGCACGCTTCGCCACCCTGGAGGTGGAGATCTATCGCCAGACGGTGAACTACTTCAACCTGCCCCTGGGCGCGGTGCTGGCCCTGGTGCAGTTGGCCATCACCTTCGTCGTGATGGTGATCTACACCCGCTTGCAGGCGCGCGCCTCCCTGCCGCTCAACCTGCGCCCGCAGTCGATGACGGTGCGCCGGCCGGCGAGCTGGGGGGAATGGCTGGCCGTGGCCGGGGTCAACACGCTGCTGATGCTGGTGCTGCTGACGCCGCTGTTGGCGCTGGCCGTGCGCTCGCTGACGCTGGGCGCGGACGCGCCCACGCTGCGCCATTACCTGGCGCTGGCTGAGAACCCGACGCAAAGCGTCTTCTTCGCACCGCCGGTGGAGGCCATCCGCAACTCGTTGCTCTTCAGCCTGGCGGCCGTGACGCTGTCGTTGGCATTGGGGCTGTTGGCCGCCTATCTGCTGGCTGGCAACACCCCCCGCAGCCGGCCTGGCCGGCTGGCCCGCTGGCTCGATCCGATCTTCCTGCTGCCGCTGGGCACCTCGGCGGTAACGCTGGGTCTGGGCTACATCATCGCCCTGGACGAGCCGCCGCTCAACCTGCGCACCTCGCTGGCGTTGATCCCCCTGGCCTACACCCTGATCGCCATGCCCTTCGTGGTGCGCTCGATCCTGCCGGCGCTGCGCGGGCTGAACCCGCGGCTGCGCGAGGGCGCGGCTGTCTTGGGCGCGTCGCCGGCCCAGGTGCTGCGCGAGATCGATCTGCCCATCATCGGCCGGGCCGTGGCGGCGGCGGCCATCTTCGCCTTCACCATCAGCCTGGGCGAGTTCGGCGCCACCCTGCTGCTCTATCAGCCCCGCTACCCCACCATGTCGGTGGTCATCTACCGCGCCCTGGGCCAGCCGGGGCTGAGCAACTACGGCCAGGCGCTGGCCATGAGCACGCTGCTGATGTTGGTCTGCCTGGTGGGTCTGCTGCTGATCGAGCGGCTGCGCGTCGGCGACGCCGGAGAATTCTGATGCTGACCATCCGCAACGTGAGCAAAACTTTCGGCGACACCCCGGTGTTGCATGACATCTCGCTGGAGGTCGCGGCCGGCGAGATCGTCTGCCTGCTGGGGCCATCGGGCTGCGGCAAGACCACCCTGCTGCGCATCGTGGCCGGCCTGGAGCAGGCCGGCGCCGGCCAGGTGCTGCTGGAGGGCCGTGACCTGGCCGGTGTTCCCGTCCATCGCCGCGGCTTCGGCTTCATGTTCCAGGATTTCGCCCTCTTCCCGCACCGCAACGTCCACGACAACGTGGCCTTTGGGCTGCGCATGGCCGGCCAGAGCAGGGAGGCGCTGGCTGGCCGTGTGCGGGAGATGCTGGCGCTGGTAGGGCTGGCCGGCCTGGAAGCGCGCCAGGTGCATGAGCTCTCCGGCGGGCAGCAGCAGCGGGTGGCGCTGGCGCGCAGCCTGGCCCCCCACCCCGCCCTGCTGCTGCTGGATGAGCCGCTGGGCTCGCTGGATCGCACCCTGCGCGAGGAGCTCATGGGCGAGCTGCGGCGCATCCTGCGTCAGACGCCGGCCGGATCGGACGAAGCCGCGGGCATCACCTCCATCTACGTCACCCATGACCAACAGGAGGCGCTGGCCATCGCCGACCGGGTGGTGATCATGAACGCCGGCCACATCGAGCAGATCGGCGCGCCGCTGGCCCTCTATCGCCAGCCGGCCACCCCCTTCGTGGCGCGCTTCCTGGGCATGGAGAACCTGCTGCCCGGCCAGCTCGTCGATGCCGCGCCCGACTGGCTGGTGGCCACGCCGCTGGGCCTGCTGCGCAGCACGGCCGGCCCGGCCGGCGCGACCGCGGGCGACAGCGTGCTGGCCGTGGCGCGGCCCGACGCGGCCAGGCTGGTGGATCTGGCCGCGCGCGATGAAGAGAACCTGGTGGCCGGGCAGTTGCAGGAGGTCTCCTTCCGCGGCAGCCAGGTCAAGATCACGCTGAGCTATGCCGACAGCCAACGGCTGGTGTTCGATCTGCCCGGCCACGCGGCCGGCGAGCTGCCCGCGCCGGGGCAGTGGCTTCAGATTCAATTGGACCCGGCCGGGATCAGCCTGCTGGCGCGCTAGTAGCGCGCATAACAGATGCCATCTCTTCCGAAGAGATGGCATCTGTTATGCGCACGAACACGCGTTCTATTGAAATTTGACACGCCCGCCGGACAGGTGTATACTGGCATCCTGACGACAGCAGCGGTCTGGATTATTTACGCACGAACGTTCAGGATTGTCACAGCAAACAAGGCCGTTGCGGCGCTCCCCTCCCCGGGCGGCCACCGCAACCCACTGCCGCTCTTCCCCGCAGTCCCCGCAGTTTGGTGCAGCCAGGCTCCAGCCGCTTCGTACATCGTGAATTCGAGTCAAGGAGCCATGCCATGTTCAGCAAAACAATTGTCGTAGGTCACCTGGGTCGGGACCCGGAATTGCGCTTCACCCCCAGCGGCCAGCAGGTCTGCTCGTTTTCGGTGGCCACCAGCCGCAGTTGGACCGATCAAAATGGCCAGCAGCAGGAGAAGACCACCTGGTTCCGCGTGACCGCCTGGGGCAAACTGGGCGAGCTCTGCCACCAATACCTGTCCAAAGGCCGCCTGGTGCTGGTCGAGGGGGAGGTGGACGCCTCAGCCTGGACCGGCCAGACCGGTGAGCCGCGCGCCAGCCTGGAGATCACCGCGCGCAACGTGCGCTTCCTGGGTGGCCGGGACAGCGCCGGCGGCCCCATGGCTGCCCGCCCCAGCAGCCCGATGGAAGCGCCCGCCATGGAGGAAGAGGATATCCCCTTCTAAAGACGTGCCGCCGGATTTGGGAAGTAACCGCCCTACGGCCAAATGCTGCTTTCGTGCGTCAAGTGGCCTCTCGCCGGGCCAGCGGCCATTTCCCAAGTCTGGCGCGTAGCACCGCTTGTTTTTTGCAAAAGACCATGAAAACGGCGCTTTTGTGCTTGACGCTGCACCCCAGTTGTGGTAAGATCGAGACATAACGTTTTCGATCACTCACAAGTGCCTCTGTCGGGCCAGGAGTAAGCTATGAATCGCAGCACACGTCGATTGTTGGCCGTGATGGTCTTGCTGTTGCTGGTTATGCTTGCCAGCGTCGCCTGCCAGCGCGAGCGCCCCGCCGCGCAGCAGGAAGGCTGGACAACACCCGCAGCCGGGACGACGACGCCTTCGGCCATGGATGCCGTCTCGCCCGCGGTGACGGCGGTGACGGCTGGGACGACCCTGCCCACGCCCGGCGGCTTCATCACCGGCACATTGCCGACGCCGGCTTCACCCGCGGTCGGAACCACGGCTACGCCGGGCGCCGCGGTGATCCAGGTGGGCGCCACCTATGGCTATGTGGTGAAGGCCGATGACACGCTCTTCTCCATCGCCCTGCTCAACAACACCGATGTGGAGACCATTCGCCGCCTGAACAACCTGCCCGATGACACGATTCAGGTGGGCCAGGTGTTGATGGTCCCCGGCGCCGGCGAACCCACGGCTCAGCCGGGCGCTGACGGCGCGACCCCGGCCGCCCAGGCCACCGCGGAGGCGGTGGTGCATGTGGTTGGGGCCGGCGAAAATCTGAGCAGCATCGCCGTTCAGTACAACGTCGATTGGCAGGAAGTCGCCGCCGCCAACAACATCCCCGCCCCCTACACCATCTACCGCGGCCAGCGGCTGGTGATTCCGGGCGTGTCGCCGACGCCGCAGCCGACGGCCGAGGTCAGAAAGCATGTGGTGCTGGCGGGTGAGACCCTGCTGGCCATTGCCCAGCAGTACAACACCACCACCCAGGCCCTCATGGCGGCCAACAACCTGAGCGACCCCAACTTCCTGCGGGTCGGCCAGGAGCTGGTCATCCCTGAGTAGACGGTCAGCGTCCAGCAACAAACAGCCCCGGTCTGAATCAGACCGGGGCTGTTTGTTGCTGGGCAGAAAGACTTCGGAAGTGGCCGGTTGGTGTGCAAATCTGGTTGCGCCCGATGGCCAGCCCTTCTTGCCCGCCCGGCCACTTCCGAAGTCTGGGATTTAGTTGCGCCCCACAGGCGGGCCGCCGATGCCGATCAGCAGCATGTCCACCACCTGGCCCAGGCGCTCGCCCAGATCGAAGGCGAAATCCTCCTGGCACCAGATGACCAACTGCTGATAGTAGAGTCCTTCCAGCATCTGGGCCACCAGTTCGGGGTCAATGGCCGGGTGGATCTCGCTCGTCCGCTGGGCGCGGCGGATCAGCAGCACCACCAGCCCTTGCAAGCTGAAACGGCCGCCGGCCGCGGGCGCCAGGTGGGAGATCTTCATGGCCTTGTCCACCGCCAGGCGCACCAGATCTTTGTCCTCCTCCAGGCTGTCAGCCAGGGCATGGAGCACCGTCTTCAGCGCGGCGATGGCGCTGCGCTCCTGGGTGACCTGCTGGCCGGCGCCGTTGCCCATGGCCGCGCCCAGGCGGGTCATGTGCCGCTCGCTGATGTAGAGCAGAACATCCTCTTTGGTGGGGAAATAGTTGAAAAAGGTTCCCTTGGCCACGCCGGCCGCCTGGGTGATCTCCTCGACGCGCGTTTGGTCGAAGCCCTGCTGGCGGAAGAGCGCCACAGCCGCTGAATAGAGGTTTTCCTTGCGCAGCTCTTTGTTGCTGGCGCGCTTGTTGTATGTCTTTGGCATGGCCGGCCGTCGGGCCGCATGCAGCGCCACAGGTCGGGTACTTGCGATGAGCTCGTTGTTGATGATGTTGGTGTACATTGTGGGTGCCTCATCCTTAAAGACGACCCAGGTCAGAAAACGACACGGGTCAGTCTGGCCGTTTCGGGGAAAATCAAATCGCCATGCGTGCAGCCGTCCCCAAAGACGGTCTGTGTTCTGCGCATGGATGATCTGATCCCGCTGAGTCGGAGCCCGATGGGAGAATGATGAAGCGATGACGTGAGGCTCAACCGCAGTATAGCATACCCCGCCGCTCAAGACAAGCATTTGGGCGCGGTTTTTCCGCGCAATGTGAAACCGTTTGGATGCAATCCTACGCTGTGGCCACTACGCCAGCGGGAAAATCTGACCGAGCGTCGGCGCCTCGACTCCCTGGAAGCCATCCCGCTGCAGCAGCCCGGTCAACGCCAGGAGCGAGTCGGGCTCGCCGTGTACCAGAAAGACAACGCGCAGCCGTTGGCGATCGAAATGGCCGATCCACGCCCGCAGCTCCTCGCTGTCCGCGTGCGCGCTGTAGCCCTCGATGCGGGTCACCCGGGCGCGCACGTCGTATTCCTCGCCGAAGATGCGCACCCGCCGGTTGCCGTCGAGGATGCGCCGCCCCAGGGTGTTCTCAGCCTGAAAGCCGGAGAAGAGGATGGTGTTGTCGCTGTCCTCGATGTTGTTCTTCAGGTGGTGCAGAATGCGGCCCGACTCGCACATGCCGGAGGCGCTGATGATCACCGCGGAGTCCCGCAGGAAGTTGAGCCGCTTGGAATCCTCCACCTCACGCACATAGGTGAGCCGTCGGAAGCCAAACGGGGTGCGCTCCTGCTGGAGCAAGGCCAGCGTTTCCTCGTCGTAGCATTCGGGGTGAGCGCGGAAGACCTCGGTGACATCCACCGCCAACGGGCTGTCCACGTAGATGTCCAGGCTGGGGATCTTCTGCGCCTCGCTCAGTTCGTTAAGCGCGTAGACCAGCTCCTGTGTCCGGCCCACGGCAAAGGCGGGGATGATCACCTTGCCGCGGCGCTTGTGGGTCTCGACAATCGCCTGGCGCAACACCTGGCGCGCCTCGTCGCGGGTCTCGTGCCGGCGGTTGCCATAGGTGCTCTCCATGATCAGGAAGTCAGCCGCGGCGAGGGTCTCCGGGTCGCGCAGAATGGCCATGCCCTGGCGGCCCAGGTCGCCGGAGAAGACCAGCCGGCGCTCCTGGCCCTCTTCGGCCAGGTCCAGCGCCACGATGGCCGAGCCCAGGATGTGGCCGGCGTCGAAGAAGGTGGCGGTGACGCCGGCCGCCGGGGAAAAGGGGCGGTGATAGTCGATGGTGACGAACTGCTTGATCGACACCACCGCATCATGTTTGGTGTAGAGCGGCTGGATTGGCGGCAGGCCATCGCGCTCCCGCTTGCGGTTGACGTACAGCGCGTCCTGTTCCTGGATGTGGCCGCTGTCTTGCAGCATGGCCACGCAGAGATCGCGCGTCGCCGGGGTAGCCCAGATGGAGCCGCGAAAGCCCTGCTTGACCAGGTTGGGCAGGTTGCCCGAATGGTCGATGTGGGCGTGCGACAGGATCACCACGTCGATGGAGGCGGCATCGAAGGGGAGGTTCAGGTTGCGGTCGTAGCTGAGCTGGCGTTTGCCCTGATAGAGCCCGCAGTCCAGCAGAATGCGCTGGTTGTTCACCTCCAGCAGGTGCATGGAACCGGTGACGGTTTGGGCCGCGCCCCAGAATGTCAGTTGCATGGCGTCCTTCCTGAATCAAAGAGGTGTGGTAACTGCTCAGCCAGGCGTACAGAAACCGGGTTTTTCTCGTGCGGGCATGGTTTTCGTCTGCGCAA
>JACSRL010000563.1 GCA_014879765.1 Anaerolinea sp.
CGTCGGTCGAGTAGGCCGCCGTATCGAGACCCCTTGCGCACGCCCTGTCGTCGGTCGAGTAGGCCGCCGCATCGAGACCCCCTTTGCACTCAAGCCCTAATTTCAGTTGATTTTCTGAGATGTTCAGGTATAATCTCACACACTGCTACTTGTCACCACCCGAGCCATCAACGGCTTTCCGCTGACCGACTTATCCGCCGCATCAGTGCATAGGAGATATACGGTCTATGACACAATCTGTGTTGCGCGACGCAACTGAAACTATGCTCCAGGAATCTATCCCAGGAAATGCCGATCTGGACACCAAGGTCCGACGGCTGCTGGAAACTGAGTATCTGCACCGTATTGCCAGTTACCGAAGAACCGATGCTGCGCTGCGCCGCAAGTACGGCATGACTTTCGACCAGTTCATCGCTAACAGAGTCACCCAGCGCATGGATTATTCCTGGGAAGTTGAAACTGACGCAATGGAGTGGGAGATCGCTATTGACGGATTTGAGACTACCGGACGTAGGTTGACAGAATTGCGAGCAACATTCAATGCATGAGCTGGACACCATCCGTAGAGAGGCTGAAGAGGCATTGGGGTTGACCGTGAAATGGGGCAGTGGCACGTACACCCATTGCGCGCCACTGAAAAGCACGAGGCGTTGACAGATGAGTACCACCAACGACCCATATGGCGTTTCCTCAGGGCGTAGAGGATCTGATACTCGACCATGACCGTATCTGACCAAGCTTCATTCACCGTCAGCACAACAGATCAGCTCTCGCCGGCTGACTGGGACGCCTTCGTCGCGGCCCGGCCCGACGGCCATCTGCTGCAGACCAGCGGCTGGGCCGCGCTCAAGGGATGCGTCGGCTGGCAGGCGGAGCGGGTAGCGCTGCGCCAGGATGGCCAGATCGTGGCCGGCGCGCAGGTGTTGCTGCGCCGCCTGCCCTGGGGCCAGACGCTGGCCTATGTGCCCAAGGGGCCGCTGGTGGACTGGCGCAACGCGGCCCAGACGCGCGCGCTGCTGGACGCGCTGCGCACGGCCAGCGCGCCCCACAGGCCGGCGCTGCTCAAGCTGGAGCCAGACCTGCCCGACTCGGCCCATCTGGAGCTGATCTTGCAGAGCTACGCCCTGCGCCGCGGCCATCCGGTGCAGCCGCGCAGCACCGTTCACCTGGACCTCAGCCGCGGCAGCGAGGCGGTGCTGGCCGGCATGAAGCAGAAATGGCGCTACAACGTGCGGCTGGCCGAGCGCAAAGGAGTGACGGTGCGGCCGATGAGCGCGGCCGATCTGCCGGCCTGGCACGCCATGAACACGGAGACCGGCCAGCGCGACGGCTTCGGCGTGCATGAGCCGGGCTATTACCAGGCCGCCTTCGAGCTCTTCCCCGCCGACCAGGCGCGCTGGCTGCTGGCCGAGTTCGAGGGGCAGCCGCTGGCCGCCATCGTGGTCTTTGCGCTGGGGGGGAAAAGCTGGTACATGTGGGGCGCCAGCAGCAGCCTGGAACGGTCGCGCATGCCCAACCACGCCCTGCAATGGGCCGGCCTCACCTGGGCCGCGCAGCGCGGCTGCGCCAGCTATGACCTGTGGGGCATCCCCGACGAGGTGGGTGAGAACCCGGCGGCCTTTGCCGAGGACTTCGTCGATCAAAAGGGCGGGCTGTGGGGCGTCTATCGCTTCAAGCAGGGCTTCGGCGGGCAGGTGGTGCGCTATACCGGCGCGTGGGACCTGGAGATGTCTGGCATTGGACGGCGCGTTTATCATTTGGCGCGGCGGCTGAGGGGGTGAGGGGGTGACAGGGTGACAAGGTGAGGGGATTCTTTGGCCACACAGGTTGGGATAAAACGGGCCGGCGGCTTTGCGATACTTTGCGAAACATGATCGCGGATTTGACTAGAACACTCGTTCGTGTTACAATTCCGAACAGATATTCTAAATTGACAATTGTCAATTGTCAATTGTCAATTGTCAATTGTCAATTGTCAATTGTCAATTGTCAATTGTCAATTCACCGATCACCGTTCACCCCGCGAGGCAAGACATGGAACTCTCAAACCGCCAGCAGCGCATGTACGACTTCATCCGCAGTTTCACCGAGGAAAACCAGTACCCCCCCACGATTCGTGAAATCGGCGAGGCGGCGGAGATCAGCTCCACCTCGGTGGTCAACTACAACCTCAACAAGCTGGTCGAGGCCGGGCTGATCGAACGCAACAAGGAGGTGTCGCGCGGCATCCGCCTGCAGGACGCCATGGCGCGCATCCTGCCCGGCCGCAACATCCCGATCCTGGGCCACATCGCCGCCGGCCAGCCCATCACCGTCTTCCCCGAAAGCGTCGAGGCCGCCGACACGCTGGACCTGGCCGTGGACGTGGTCAGCCGCCACGAAGGGGTCTACGCGCTGCGCGTCCAGGGCGACTCGATGATCGACGCGCTGGTGGACAGCGGCGACCTGGTGATCCTCAACGCCCAGAACACCGCCAACAACGGCGACATGGTGGCCGCCTGGCTGCCTGAGCGGGAGGAGACGACCCTCAAGTACTTCTTCCGCGAGGGCAACAGCGTGCGCTTGCAGCCGGCCAACGCCAGCTACGAGCCCATCGTGCTGCCGGCCAGCCAGGTGGAGATCCACGGCAAGGTGATCGCCATCGTGCGGCGGCTGGATTGAGCGCGGCCCGGCTGATAGCCGGAGCAACGGATCTGGCGATGACAGAGGCGCTTTTCCCCTGGATAGGAAGCAGCCAGGCGCCGCGCGGCGGCGGGTTTCAGGTTGAACCCTTCGCGCCGGCCGCGGGTCTGGCCAATCCCCACGCGCAGACGCTGGCCGCGATCCCGTTGGCGCGCGGGCGGGGCGTGAAATTCCAGCGCACGCGCATCGATACCCCTGACGGCGACTTCCTGGACATCGACGTGGCCACGGTGGCCGGCGTCGATCTGCCGGCCGCGGCGCCGCTGGCGCTCCTGCTGCACGGCCTGGAGGGCAGCGCGCGGCGGCCCTACGCGCTGGAGATGTACCGCCAACTGGCGCGGCGCGGCATCCGCGGCGTGGGCATGAACTTCCGCTCGTGCAGCGGCGAGATCAACCGCACCGCCCGCTCCTACCACGCCGGCGCGACGGAAGATGTGGCCCTGGTGCATGCCTGGCTGGACAGCCGCTTCCCTGGCGTGGCCAAAGGCATGGCAGGCTTCTCGCTGGGCGGCAACATGTTGCTCAAATATCTGGGGGAGCGCGGCGGGGAGCTGGCCATCCGCCTGCGCGCGGCCGCGGCCATCTCACCCCCCTTCGACCTGACCATGAACCACGAGACCCTGAACCAGGGCTGGAATCGACGCTACGTGGCCAGCTTTCTGGGCAGCATCCAGGCCAAGCTGCGCGCCAAGGCTGAGCTGCTGCGGCCGCTGATCGACCTGGAGCGCGCGCTGGCCGCCCAAACCCTGCACGAGCTGGACGAGGCCATGACCGCGCCGCTGCACGGCTTCGCCGACGCGGACGACTACTACACCCGCGCCAGCGCGCGGCGCTATCTGCCGGGCATCCAGGTCCCCACTCTGATCCTGCGCGCCGCGGACGATCCCCTGATCGCCGCCGCGGACATCCCCCACGATTTATTGCAGCTCAACGGGGCCTTGCTGGCCGCCATCACCCCCCACGGCGGCCACGTCGGCTGGATCGAAGGCCGGCCGCTGGCCTATCGCCTGTGGGCGCAGCGGCAAGCCGCGGCTTTCCTGGCGCAATATCTGGGCTGAGACACCGTAACGAGTAATGCGTGACCGGAGTTGACGGAAGTTGGCCTTGAGTCATGGGGGCGTGAGGTGTGAAACGTGAAACGTGAAACGTGACCGGAGTTGGCGGGAGTTGGCCTTAAGTCATGGGGGTATGGCCTACAAGATTATACCGCAGGCCACACATCACGTTTCACGTTTCACGTTTCACGTTTCACGTTTCACGTTCCACGTTTCACGTTTCACGGAAACCTCCGCCGCGCCTGTTCCAGCTCGATAGCTGCGGCGGTGAAACGGTAGAGCCGGGCCGGCCGGTGCGGGCTGCCCTCGCGGTATTCCTCAGTTTCCTCCAACACGCCGGTGGAGAGGATCTTGCGGCGAAAGTTGCGCTTGTCCAGCCGCTCGCCCAGCACCACCTGATAGACCGCTTGCAGATCGCTCAGGGTGAAGGTCTCAGGCAACAACAAAAAGCCCAGCGCGGTGTATTCCAGCTTCCAGCGCAGCCGCTGATGGGCGTAGCGCAGGATGCGGTCATGGTCAAAGGCCAGCGGCGGCAGATCAGTCATGGCCCACCAGCGCGCCTCGGCCGCGTCGTCGCCCCCCTGCACCTGGCGCGCCTGGTCAGCGCCCACCAGGGCAAAATAGACCACACTGATCACCCGCGTGCGCGGGTCGCGGTCTGGCTCGCCGAAGGTGTAGAGCTGCTCCAGATAGACATCGTCGACGCCGGTCTCCTCGTTCAGCTCGCGCAGCGCCGCATCCTCCAGCGACTCGGCGATGTTGACAAAGCCGCCAGGGATCGCCCAGTAGTCCTGATAGGGCCATTTCTTGCGCCGCACCAGCAGCACGTGCAGGTCGTTGTCGCGAAAGGCAAACAACACCACATCCACCGTCACCGAAGGGCGGTCAAAGCTGGCGGGGTCATAGGTGGATGGGACGTAGCGTGGATCCAGCGGAGTGTCAGCGGTCATGCAGGCATTCGCCTCGTGTGGTTGGTGGCCGGCGGCGAATTCGCCGCAACCCGGCGGCTATGGTACACTTGCCCCCAGCATTTGTCAAAACACCGTTTGTACGATCGGACCCCCTACCATGTCCCTCTCAGGCAACGTCATCGAGGGCCGCGCCCATCTGCTGGCCCGCATCAAGCTCATCTTTGACCTGCTGCTGGCGGCCGGCCTTTACCTCAGCGGCGCGCCCCTGATCGCCCTGCTGGCGCCGGCCGCGGACCTGTTGCTGCTGATTCCTTGTTTGCGTTATGTAAAACGTAGCCCGGCCTTGCTGACCTTCCTGATGCTGGCGCTGTGGGCCGCGCTGCTGGCCCTGGCGCCGCTGGCGCTGGATGCGCGCGGGCTGGCGCTGTGGCCGCTCTTTGCCCTGATCCCGGCCAGCGCCGGCTTCGTCCTGGGACGGCGCGCCCTGCTCTCGCAGATGACCCTCATCACCGCCGCCATCGTCGCCTTTGGCGCGTTCCTGGTGTTCCAGGCCGATCAAGCCATCGCCTTCGATGCCATCGCCCTGGGGGTGTTGGCCGGCGCGGTGCTGGCAACCCTCCTGCTGCTGGCCTGGCTGATGGGGCGCATCCTGCACGCCGAGTCCGACAGCCGCGACATGCTGGGCCGGCCCATCACCGTGGTGCGCGGCGTGTTGGTGACGCCGCTGAACTGGGTGGTGGGCGGCGTGCAGGTTGAACGGCTGCGCCAGGAGCTGGCCGAGCTCAAAAACCAGCACAACCCGCGCTGGGTCGTGCTGGACCTGGCGCAGGCGGGCGAAATCGGCCGCTATGACCTCCACGCCCTGGAACGGGCCGCCGAAGAAGTCAGCAGCCAGCCCTGCACCATCGTCATCGCCCGGGCCCCGGTGGACACCATCGGCCACCTGGACATCGCCCAGCCCGCCTTCAGCCGCATCGAGCGCTTCGCCACCGTGGCCCAGGCCGTAGAAGCCGGCCTGCGGCGTCTGGGCTGGACGCAGGAGGAAGAGCGGAGCCGGCGGGTGGTGACTACCTATTGATTGGAAATCATCCCCTCATGTCTGACACCCTGACCCTTCTCTCCTGGAACGTCAACGGCGCGCGCGCGGTGTACAAGAACGGCTTCATGGACTGGCTGGCGGCCAGCGACGCGGATATCGTCTGTCTGCAAGAGACCCGCGCCGAGGCGCATCAGCTGCCGGAGGAGCTGCGCCAGCCGGCCGGCTATCACGCGGTCTGGAACCCCTCGCGGGCGCGCAAGGGCTACAGCGGCACGGCGATTCTGAGCCGCCAACAGCCGCTCAGCGTCGAGCTGGGGCTGGGCGTCGAGGAATTCGACGTGGAGGGCCGCACCATCATAGCCGAATACCCCAGCTTTGTCCTGCTGAACAGCTATTTCCCCAACGGCGGCCGCGACCATGGCCGTGTGCCCTACAAGCTGGCCTTCTACGACGCCTTCCTGGAAAAGTGCCAGGCGCTGCGCGCGACCGGCAAGCAGTTGATCTTCTGCGGCGACGTCAACACCGCCCACCGCGAGATCGACCTGGCCCGGCCGCGGGAAAACCAGACCGTCACCGGCTTCCTGCCCGAAGAGCGGGCCTGGATCGATCAACTCACCGGGCTGGGCTACATCGACACCTTCCGCCACTTCTACCCCGACCTGGCCGGACAGTATACCTGGTGGCATCAGGTCACCTTCGCCCGCCAGCGCAACGTGGGCTGGCGCATCGACTATTTCTTCGCTGCCCCCGAGCTGACGCCGCGTCTGGTGGATGCCTTCATTCTCCCCGAGGTCATGGGCAGCGATCACTGCCCGGTGGGGCTGCGGCTGGCGCGGTAAAAAGAGTTGCCAACTTTTCGGAAAAGTTGGCAACTCCTGTCCTGCGCACGCTACTTGGTCATGGTTTCGTCCGCCTCACTGTAGGAGCCGGGCGGGTTGTTCTGAATGACGTTGCGGGGGGTGATCTGGCCGGTGTTGCCGTTCAGGTCGAAGACATACCACCAGCGGCCGCCGCCGCTGCTGGGCACGTCGAACTGCGCCACCAGGCCGCTAGCGCCATAGACCTGCACCCGGCCGCCGGAGCTGGTGATGGCCGCATCGTTCGTCCAGTTGTAGACGCCGTAGACGTAGGTTCCGTTGAAGCGCTGCTTGATGGTGACCGTCTCCGGCCCATAGCTCGACGTATCATCCACATCCAGGCAGGCATAGGGGAAGACGGTGCAGTTGCCCTTGTTGGCATAATAGATGTGGAACGGATTGGCCGGCGGCAGCCAGAGGTGCGAATCCAGGTCGCGCGGCGTCGCGCCCCAGGTCAGCACGATGCGGATTTCCCCCTGGCCCAGGATGGGCGACAGGGCAAAGTTGAGCGTGGCTGTGCCGCCGCCGGGAACGTTGGTTGACTGCTGCAAGGTGACAAAGCCGTTGGCCGAGGCGCGCACCGTGCGCGGCCCCGCGCCCACGTTGCCGATGGTGTAGTTGCCCTGCGCGTTGGTGGTGGTACACTGGCTTGGCAGCACGCACACCTGCGCGCCGGCGATGCCCTGGGCGTTGACGGCGTTCACCACGCGGCCGGCCACTGTGCCAGGCGGGAGCGCGGGCCGGCGCAGGATGATGGGCAGATAGGCTTTGGCAACACCGGGCGGCGGCTGAACCGC
>JACSRL010000497.1 GCA_014879765.1 Anaerolinea sp.
CCGCGCCGTGGCATCCATCGTAGGGGCGGGGTCTCCCCGCCCTGAGGCATACGGCACAGAGAATCACCATTGGCACGTGCCATGTCGGTGGGCGGCCCAGGGCGGGGAGACCCCGCCCCTACCGCGTCAGGGCCACCCTCCCATTCTGCCCGCTGCTAAGGCGTCGCGATCAGCCGGAACTCCGGCGCCGGCTGGGCCTCGATGGAGCGGCAGGTGGCGCCGGCGCAGCGTTGATAGCTTTCCAGCAACGCCGTCAGCTCCGCCTGAAACTGGGGGTCGGCCAGGGGCCACAGATTGTTCAGCTCATACGGATCCTTGATCAGATCATAGAGCTCGCGCGCCGCGCCGATGCGCTGGACGTATTTGTACTGCGTGGTGCGGATGCCGGCGTAGTCGGGCAGTTGGATGGCCAGCGTCTCCCGCTGCAGATCGCCCGGATCGGGCGGCTCCAGCGACTCGCTCAAGGCCTGGTTCTCCTCGGCGCTGGGCGCGGTATAGTGTTCCAGCAACAGCGAATTGCGCCAATCGAGCCCCGGCCAGCGGATACCCAGCAGCGGCAGCAGCGAGCGGCCATCGACCGAATTGGTCATCTGGGCGCCGGCGATGGCGGCAAAGGTGGGCGCCATGTCGATCATGGTTGCCAGTTCATCGCTCACGGCATTCTTGCGCACCCCTGGGCCGCGCACCACCAGCGGCAGATGGATATCCTCCTCATAGGGCATGCCCTTGCCCGACAGCATGCGGTGCGCGCCCATGTGGAAGCCGTTGTCCGAGAGAAAGAAGATGTAGGTGTTGTCGAGCTGGCCCGTTTCCTCCAGCGTCTGCACCAGGGTCGCCACCGCCTCGTCCACCGCTTGCAGCGACTGCAGGCGCCGGCGGTAGAGCGCGTCCATCGCCTGGATCTGTTCCTCAGTCGCCTGCGGCGCGGTCTGCATGAAGGGGGGCTTGTCGCTGACATCCTCCTCGTTGAAGGAAGGCCGGCGCGGCGCCTGCACATCGGGGAACAGATCCTTGTGGCGCGGCGCTGGCTTGGCCGGGGAATGGGGCGCGTAGAAATTCAGCGCCATGAAAAAGGGCTGCGTCGGCGAGATGGCCGTGGTCTGGCTCAGGAACTCCATCCCCTGGGCGCTGATCACGTCGGTGATGTAGTCCTCCGGGGCCGAGCCATACGCCTCGATGACGCCGTTGTGGTTGACCTTGTAGTCGTAGCTGGCATAGGCCGAATCGGTGATGGGTACCCACCACTCGTCCCAGCCGGGCGGGATGTAGGTGGGGTTGTCGGTGAAGGGATAGCCGTTCAGGTATTTGCCGATCAGCGCGGTGCGGTAGCCGGCATCCTGCAAGGCCGTGCCAATGGTGTTGTACTCGAGGCCCGTGGCATAGGCTTTGGCGAAGCCGCCCGTCGGCCACAGGTTGGTCAGGATGCCGTTGTTGTGGGAATACTCGCCCCGCAGCACCATGGCCCGCGCCGGGCAGCAGAGGGGCAGACTGACAAAGAAATTGGAGAAGGTCGTGCCCCGCTTGGCCAGGAGCGCCTCCACGTTTGGCATATAGTCCATGCTATCCAGCAGCAGATCCTGATCGTCGGTCAGCACCATGACGATATTGGGTTGCCGCCCCTCCCCGCCCAGCCCCAGATCAGCCAGCAGGCCGCGGTTGCTGACGCAGCCGCTGAGCAGCAAAGAGAGGGCCAGGATCGTGAGGATGAATTTACGTGTTCTCACAAATATACGCTCCTAAAGTAGGCGGTTCCACCGACGGTGCGACTCCATGGATTGAGCAGACCGCTGCATCGAGATCCACGCAGTCGCACCGGTCAGCCGGCCACGCGATGCCGGCGCCGCGCCAGGCGCGAACGACACGACAGTATACCTTGAATGCACAGTTGAGGGAAGTATCAGCAATGAGCCGCAGAGCGAGGCTTTTTGACTTGCCGCGGTTTTTCACTATAATCCTGAGTCGGCTTACCTCCATACATCGAATGGGCTTGAATGGGCAATCTCAGTTGGAGGGGCTATACCTGCTCGATCACACCTGTTCGATGGCCTCTCCGGTCTCGACATCGATCGCGACATCTGTCCAGTCGACGCAAGCCATGACCCTTTCCTCGCCAACTCAATTCGATGCTCCGTCTGCGCCATCCCCTGCGCGTGCCAGGAGACCAGCAGGCCTCTATCGTCGCCTACCGGCGGCGCTGATCGCCCTGTTGATCCTCTTTCACGCTGTCGCCAACATCGTCTGGCTGAGCGCGGATGAGCGCTCGCTCTATGGCGACCCCGGCAACCATGCGCTCGTCAGCTTGACGATCTTCGATATTCTGCGTCATCCAGGACTCGACTCGTTCGCGCGCATCAGCGACGCCACCACGTTCTGGCCGCCATTCGGCTATCTGGTAAGCCAACCTCTGTACGCGCTGTTTGGTGTTGGCACTGATGTCACGGTCTTCACCACTACGATCTTTTTTGGACTTCTGATCGCCTTCACCTATTTGCTTGGCCGCCGGCTGTATGGAGTCGCGGGGGGCGTGCTGGCCGCGTTCATCCTTTCGTTTTACCCCATCCTGTTTATGCTCGCGCGCACCTATTATCAGGATGTGGCGCTGGCGGCCATGACCACCGTCACCTTCTATCTGATGCTGCGCAGCGAGGCGTTCAGCAATCGCCGGTACGGCCTTCTTTTTGGCCTGAGCCTGGGCTTGACCGGCCTGACAAAACAGGCATTCATCACATTCATCATTGGCCCATTGGCAGTCAGCGTCGGCATGGCATTGGCTTCAGCCGGCGCGGCGGGCTGGCGTGAGCTCTTTGCCTGGCGACCTGGCCGCCAAATGGCGTCGCGGGGCGCCGGATTGGCCACGCGTCTGCTCAACATGCTGCTGGCTGCCGGACTCGCGCTCTTGATTCTCGTGCCCTGGTATCAGCACAACATTGCCCTGTTCTTCTGGCAAACCGACGATGTGCGGACAGCGGCCAACTTCGGGGACAAGCCGCTGTGGTGGTATTTGGGCAAATTCGACGAGACCCTCTTGATCTGGCCGTGGGCGCTGGCTATCATCGGCCTGCTCACTGCCTTGCGTCACCCCAGGCGTCACTGGCTGCCCCTGGTATGGTTTCTTAGCGCCAGCATCATCTATCCGCTCGTGACGCGCCAACACATGCGGCACATGTTGCCCGTGTTGCCAGCCCTGGCCCTGCTCACCGCCCAGTGGATCGTGGCCTTGCAGCGGGTGTGGCTGCGCCGGGCATTGGTGACAGCCACTGTGATCATTCAGATCACCATGTTCTTCTTGATGAGCTGGGGCGCTCCAAGGGCCTGGAATCAGGCGCTGCGTGTGCCCATCCAGAATGACTACTTGCCGTATGCCGACGGCTGGTTCGAGCGTCCTCTTTTGATCGATCCGGCGGCATTTCTCTACAACCAATATCCTCCACGGGCCCATCGCTGGCCAGTCGAGCCCATCCTGTTGCGGGTGTTGTCTGACATCGCACAGGACGACTCCGTAGCGCAGGCTGAGCCTTCCGATCAACCGATCCGGTTCACGCTGCTCACCAAGATCGTCGATTTCAGCTATCCCACCTTCGCCTACGAAGCAGAGCTGGCTCACCGCCTGCGGCGCGGCGAGACCCCCGCCCTGTCGATCCAGGATGTGTCCAACGAAGATGACTATCTGGCAGATTTCCTGGACACAGAGTATGCCCTGGTCAAGACCGGCGACATTGGGATCTCCACCTATCGCCCCAATACACCTGTGATTCGCGACGCATGGGTCGCAGGAGACAGCATCTTGCACCAGCGCTTCAAGGTTCTGCAGCGCTGGCAACTGCTCGATGGAACAACCGCCGAGCTGATCAAACGCCAGGGACCGCGTCTGGCCGAATTGCCTGTCGACCAGCTACAGCCCTATGTGCGCTACCTGTTGGAACAGACGCCCAACAGCGAAAAGGCGCTGCGCCTGCGGCGCGATCTGTTGGCCGCCGGCGGCAATCCAGGCCCAGCGCCAGCTTCGATCCAACCGGCGCCATCGGTCGACGAAACCGCTCAGGCCCTGGCCCTGAGCCAGTCGCAAAGCGAGGCGGGGGATCATGCGGCGGCCGAGGCCACCCTGCGAGACGCTGCCGGCCGGATAGCCGATCCCACCAGGCTCTGGATTGCGCTGGGCGTGCTGCTCACCGGGGAGAAACGCTTCGACGAGGCCGAAACCGCGTTCCAGGAGGCTCTTCGCATCTCCCCCGACCACGTGTCGGCCCATCTGGAGCTGGCGATTCTGCACGAGAGCATGGCAAGAAGCGCGCCCTCTTCCGCCGACCAAACTTCGGTCACTGCCCTGTGGACTGCCGCGCGCGATGGCTATCTCCGCGCCCTGGAGCTGGATCCGAAGCTGGTGCGGCCCTATAGCGGCCTGGGGCAATACTACCGCATGATGCAAGACTGGCCAGCCGCTATTGCCATCTATCAACAGGGCCTGACGGTGCTGCCCAATGAGCCCTGGCTGACTCTGGGTCTGGCCCAGACATACAGCGAGTCCGGAGATACCGAGACCGCGCTGCCGTACTACCAGGAAGCGCTGCGTTTGCAGCCGCAAAACGCCTTCTTTCACACCCAGATCGGCAATGCTCTCAGCCGGCTGCGCCGCTGGGATCAGGCCATTGCTGCCTATCGCCAGGCGCTGCAGCTTGACCCGCAGCAACACGCCGCCAGCTTCGCCCTGGGGGAGGCATTGGAACGCACGAATGATCTTGACGCCGCACTGGAGATCTATCGGCGCCTGGTCAGTCAGGCGCCGGACTCAGCCTTTGGCAAACGAGCCGCAGAGCGCCTGACAGCCTTGGGGCAGTAGCACTGGCATGAAACAGAAAGGGAATACCGCTATGAAACTTTCACGTTGGATCAAGCGCAGCCTCCTGGGCGCGCTGTTGGCAGCCATGCTGATGACCGCAGTCCCGGCTGCAGCCGCCCCTGGGCTGCCCGACAACGCTTCCTCTGCCTGGATAGCCAGCGCCGTCGAAGAAAATCCCCGGCCCTTGGAGCAGAGTCCGGATGCCGCATCCAACCAATGGTATTCGACCCAGCTACACCCGCATAGCTGGAGCAATCACAACGGCGCGGTGCAGCCCGGCTCGATCCAGCTCCACACCAACTGGGCCAGCAGCGTCGGCATGGACGTGATCTGGTGGGCCGATCACAACCCCATCTTCACCCAGGCCATCCCCATGACCTTCGGCTTTACCCAGGCGACCATCGATGCCGCCACGTTGAATGTAGCCATCCCGCTGCCGCCCAACATCCCCTGGTGGTCCGTCTACGATTACGTCACCCTGTTGAAGGCCAGCGTGAGCAGCGGCGGCCAGGCCGCGGCCAATCTGGTGGCCCCGCTCCCCCCCGGCGGCGACACCCGGCTGCGCATGCAGGTGCAGGCCAACGCCGACCAGATCTTCGACCGCTTCGAGTACGTCACGCTGACCGCCGACAACATGAAGCTCCAGGGCAACAGCTTCCCGCGGCCGCTGGCCACCGATCCGGTGTTGAGCTTCGACGCCAGCCGCTGCGACAGCGCCGGCAGCGACAGCTATGGCCAGGTGCGGGTGATGCTTTCCTGGCACAACTACGGCGTCGCCGCGCCCCAGAACCTGGTCTATCGCCTGGTGCCGGCCGGCCAGCCGGGCAGCATCGTTCACAGCAGCACCCACGTCACTGTAACCGTCCCGTTGAACAGCTCGCACGTGGAGCTGCCGCTGTTGGAACACGCCAGCTTGCTGCCCGACGGCGACGACAACGCCATTCAGGATATGTTCTTCACCGTCGGCGCCCGCAACGGCGCTGTGGGCTGCATGGAGCTGGGCAATTTCAACGTTCACAGCCGCCGACAGAGCGCCAGCCAGATCATCCAGTTGCAGAAGGATGTGATGGCCCGTCATCAGGCCACCTACGGCGTCACCAGCATCTTCACCTGGGAGCAGTTCGCCGGCCTGCGCCATCTGAACCCCTACCTGCCCAGCACATCGAACCTGCTCCCCGGCACGGTCGATATCCAGGCGGAAAACTTCGTGCCCCTGATCCACGGCCAGAACGGCCTGGTGATGCTGAACCACGCCTTCGGCGCAGGCTTCGGCAGTCTGCTGCCGGCCGACCAGCAGGAGGCGCTGGTGCAAAGCGCGCTCAGCACCCTGCTGCCGGTCAGCGCCTGGAACGCGGACCTGTTCGAGATCTACCGATCGCGCGCCCGCGTCGATCTGGCCCATCACATGCGGCTGTGGGACCTGCTGGGCGCCAACGGCATCCAGATGTGCGCCACCTCCACCAGCGACACCCACGGCGGCCCCTTTACCCTGAACCATGCCATGGTGGTTTGGATCAACGCCCCCTCCGCCGACCGAGATGACCTGCTGGCCGCCATGCGCAGTTGCCGGCTCTTCTTCGGCGACCTGGAGCGTTTCGACGGCGTGCTGGACCTGCGCCTGGGCGCCACCCGCATGGGCAGCGTCTATCCGACGCGGCCCGGCACAGAGGCGCTGCACGTCATCCTGGACCCGCTGCCGGCCGGCGCCCAGGTCAAGCTGGTGCAGCAACTGTTGCAGCCGGGCACGGAGCTGGTCCACCTGATCGACCATCAGGTGATCGATCCCACCCTGCCGGTGATGATCGACGTCAGCCAGCCCAGCCAGGTGCGGGTCGAGGTGTGGTCAGCCGGGGGCCAGATGATGGCCTTCAGCAACCGTATCCTCATCCAGAATCTCCAGTGTGACGCCAACAACGACGGCCAGGTCAACATCGTCGACGTGCAGTCCATCGCTGGCGCCTTTGGCCAGTCTGTGCCGCCGGCCCCCACCCGCTATGACCTGCGTCCCGATGGCATCATCGACCTGTGGGACGTGCTGGCGGCCGGCGAGTGCTGGACGGCGCGGCATTGATTGAACCGGGCCAGTAGAATCGACTGCTCCCATGACCCCTCTTTCCCCGCACGCTGAAATCACGCCGGCCAGCAGTGGCCGGCGTCGCATCGACCTGAACTGGCTGCTGTTGGGCCTGCTCTGGCTGCTCCACGCCGTCGGCCTGGTGGCCTGGCTGCGCCTGGACAACCGCTTTCCCAGCGGCGAAGCCGCGGCCCAACTGACGGCCGGGCTGCGCGTGGCCGACGCGCTGGCCCGCCCCGCGCTGGACCTGTTCAGCCGCGTGGCCGCGGCCAGCGCCGGTCAGCCGCCCCTCTATTACCTGCTCTCCGCGCCCCTCACCTGGCTCTTTGGCCGCGGCCCCGATCCGGCCACGCTGGTCAACCTGCTCTGGCTGGC
>JACSRL010000359.1 GCA_014879765.1 Anaerolinea sp.
ATTCTCCAAACAACTACCCCAGTCTACTGCTGGGTTGGTTTTATGATTCCAAAACACAACAGTCGAGTTTCCTTGTCATGAAATGTGATGCGTGATGCGTGAAACGTGATGCGTGATGCGTGAAACGTGATGCGTGAAACGTGATGCGTGACATGCAACCATCTGTTTTTCACCCTGTCACCCTGTCACCCCATCACCCTGTCACCCTGTCACCCTGTCACCCTGTCACCCTGTCACCCTGTCACCCTGTCACCGTCACCCAGCCCAGGTTGACCCGATCCACGCCGTCGGCTGGGTTGCCGGTGTGCAGGAAGAGCTGGAGCTGATAGCGGCCCGGCTTGACGTAGTCTGGGATCAGCATGTCGTGTTCGCCGCGCACCACTTCGCCGGCCTGCCAGCTCAGCGTCGGGTAGAGCTCGCTGACCAGCGGGCCGCTGACGCTGGCCACCTCGGTGTCGGCGCCGCTGACCAGGCGCGCGGTGAACCACCAGGGGGCGGTGGGCTGCACATCAGCCCGCCAATACCAGGTCAGGTGCAACAGGTCGTTGGCGCGCAGCGGCTCGGCCGGGTTAAAGCTGTAGCCGCGCTTGTAGCGGTCATGGCCCAGGAGAGTGATCTCGCTGAAGGTGAAGGGCTGGCTGTTCTGCATGTGCAGCGCCTCGACCGGCAGCGGCGTCGCCGGCCGGTTGACGCGAATCGTGCCCAGATCCACGTAATCCTGCTGGCCCACCGCCAGCCGCTCGCCCGTCGCCGGGTTGTACATGCCCAGAATCAGCCGGTAGTCGCCGGGCGCGGCGCCATGAGGCGCCAACACGCCGTGGTTGTCGACCACCTTGGCGCCGGGCTGCCACTGGCTGGTGGGGCTGTCCCCCGGCGGCGCATCCCGCTGCGCCACCACCTGATCGCGCGGGTCCAGCAACTGCACGAAGACGGTGTAGTCGGCCTCCGGTTGGCGCTCGGCCTGCCATTTCAGTTGAAGCTGCAACACTTCGCCGGAGGTGATCTCCCGCGACGACAGCGCGTAGCTGTTGAGCCGGATCTGCTCCCCCAGCAGCGCGTCGCTGGCCTGGGTGGGCCAGGCGCCGGTAGGCTGCTGCGTGGCGTAGATCACAAAGCGCATGTTGCCCTGCCAGCGGTCCTCAGCCTTGTAGGCGTGCGTGTCCAGCCAGCTCTCCACCAGGCTGTTGGGATCGCTCTCCCCGGTGGCCCAGTAGAGGGTGTAGAGGTGCGGATGCTTCTGGGCGATCTCTTGCAGCCGCGCCAGCGTTGCCGCCTCGTCGGGCGGCCGCTGCTCCGGCAGGCCGTACACCGGCAGGTCGCCCTGGTAATAATAGTCAAAAACCTCTTGCTGGCCGGGCGCGTTGAGGATGATGGCGTCGTTGGGGCCGGCCACGGCGCTGATGTAGGCCACAGTCGCGCGGTAATTGTCGCGCGCCATGGCCGGGTCGAAGTAGTAGGCGGCCAGGGTGACGCCGGTGGGAATGCTGACCAGCAGCAGCGCGGCGGCCAGCCAGAGGCCAGCCAGCACGCTGCCGATGACGCTGACGGGCGCAGAAGGCGCGGCCGCCGGGGGGGATGTCGCCGCGCCGCCCGATCGCCGCCGCTTGCCGGCCGGCTTTGCCGCCGGTTGCCGCCGTTTCCACTGGCCACGCGCCAAGGCCTCCATGAAGCCGGTGACGCCGCGGCCCAGCAGCATGGTGAAGGGCGCCGCGGCCACCAGCAGGAATTTCAGGTAAGCCGGCTTGTACAGCCCGCCCAGCAGCACCAACGCCACCGGCGCGGCCAGCCAGAGCAGCGGCAATCCCCAGCTCAGCCAATGCGCCCGCCGGCCGTTGGCCCGCACCCACGGCCACAGCCCCAGGATGAAGAGCGCCAGGAAGACCGCCAGCCACGGGCTGTCAGCCTCGATGGGGCTGGCCGGGCCCAGCGCCAGCACCGCCAGCACCTGGGCCAGCGCGTCGCTCAACGCCGTCGCCTGGCCGCTGCGCGGCCAACTGGTCAACTGGCTCCAGGCTGTGCCGATCCAGGGCAGGTAGAAGAAAGCCATCACCAGCAGCAACAGGCCCCAGTGCAGCAGGCGGGTGCTGACGAAGCCGCGCCGCCGGGAGTTGGCCACCCACGTCAGGTAGAGCAGGGTGGCAACGCCGATCATCAACGGGAAGGTGTAGTGGGTGTAGAGCCCGGCCACCGCGGCAAAGAGGATGATTCCCGTGGCCAGCCCGGAGAAAGAGATGCGCTGGCCGCTGCCGTCGGCCGGCAGCACCGCGTTCTCGTGCATGATGAAGCGCACCAGGCCATAGAAAAGCAGCGCGGCCAAGGCGGCCAACTGGGCATACATGCGCGCTTCCTGGCTGTAGAAGATCAGGAAGGGGTTGATGGCGGCAAAAAAGGCGGCAATCAGCGCCGTGCGGCGGTCGAACAGCCGGCTGACGATCTGGTAGACCAGCCAGACCAGCAGGATGCCCCAGAGGGCTGACAGCGCGCGCAGCGCGGCCTCGCTGTCGCCGAAGATGCGCGTCCACAGGTTCAGCAGCCAGTAATAGCCAGGCGGGTGGATGTCAGCCGCGGCGCGGGCGCTGATCTCGGCCAGGCTGCGGCCGGCCATGGCCGCGCTGTTGCCCTCGTCAGCCCACAGGCTTTGATAGCCGATGCGGAAAAAGCGCAGCGCGGCCGCCAGCAGAACGATCAGCCAGAGCAAAATGATAGGGGTGGAACCGCGTGGGCGGCGGGTGGGGGCAGTCATGGCAAGGCAGTGTATGATAGGAAAGAGCCGGTGTCAAGTTCGATGGGAGACCCGTCTGTATGGTTCGATGTTGACGAGATATCTTGTGAACGCGATAATCAAACGGGATAGCAACGGGCATCAGAAACCGGGTTTTTGTCTCACAGACCAAGGTCATGGCGCCATGAAAGGCCGTTGCGAAGATGAAAACCATGCCCACACGAGAAAAATCCGGTTTCTGAACGACCGGCGGAGTAGCACCGTGGGTCATCAATCGCAAAAAAGAGGATGATGGAAATCATACTGAATACATCCCAGACAACCTATGACTTGAACGATGTGCGTTCTGCGCTGCGCGCGGCCCTGCGGCGAGAAACTGTGCTGGCTCACTCAAGGCGCAAGGCCTTTGAACGGACGTGCCGGGACTATGAGGATCAATTCAGCATCACAACTGAACAGTTCCTCAGCGACTTTGAGGCAGGAAAGCTCGGCGACGATCTGATGTACTTCGACTGGTACGCTGCCAAACGGGGTTTCGATCTGTGGGATCGTCGCACGAAGATCCTTGACGGGGTAAGCATGTGAACGCGCGGCAACACGACCTCAACATTCACGCCGCCATTCACGCAGCGCCTCATGTGGTGCGCTCTGAGATTCGTTTCGAGGAGGAAACTGCTCAGCTACAGTATATGCGTTGGAGAACAGCTATGATCTGTGAATTCTGCGGCGGCCAGACGGCCAAGAAACGAGTTCGGAAGACACATTGGCGTCAAGGCAAGCTCTATCTCGTGGAAGATGTCGAGGCCGAGGTGTGCCGTGAGTGTGGCGAGCGCTACTACCATGCCACTACACTGGATGCCATCGACAACATGCTGGAGACTGGGGCGTTGATGGTTCGTAACCAGTTCACCGTCCAAGTTGTCGGCATGCCAGCCTGAGGCCAGACTTTTTTTACTCCTCCCACCCCGCCTGCTGTGGGATGCTTCGCTTGCTGGCCTGCCACAGGTAGAAGATGAAGCCGGCCGCGGCCAGGAAGATCAGCGTCGTCAGGCAATAGAGGCCGTTGACCCACAGCATGTTGCGGTTCTGCACCAGCAGGGCATCGACCGCCACGGGGCCCACCACCTTTCCTTCTTCATCCAGCTCGGGGCGCAGGACCACCTGATGCGGCTGGCGGCTGTCCATGCTGCGCACCACGGCCATCGGGCGGGCCGGCGTCGCGGTGCGCGCCTCCAGATCGATGCGCGCCCGCTGGCGGCCGTTCACCTCCACCAGCCAGCGGCCCATGCCCGGCCCTTTGGGGGCCACCAACACCAGGTCGCTGCCCTGGAACTGGAAGGTGAGCGCAGCCTGGGGGTCGTTGGTCTGGACAAAGCGGCCCAGCACGGCCTGCTCATCGTCCACGGCCTGCCAGTCGCCGGCATAGTCCAGCGCCCAGTGGTCCTCCTGGTGATTGCCGACGTAGAGCGTGGGGCGGAGGCTGGCGGCGTAGGCCTTGATGCTGTCGTAGACCGGCTGGGGGGTGAAATCGGGGGCCAGCAGGCGGAAATAGGCCTCGGGCTGGCCGTTTTGCTCCCAGGCGTCGGTGGCGCGCTTGAGATACCAGGTGTTGGCCACCCCCAGCCAGGGCCATTCCTGCTGCAGGCGCTGGTAGGCCAGGGGCAGATACGCGGCCTGCTGCTCCAGGCTGACCTGGCCGTAGCGCTTGTCGGCGATGGCGTCGGGCACCGCGTTCCAGTTCATCTCGCTGATCCAGATGGCCTTGCCCGCGTCGCCGTTGCGCACCATCACATCGCGCACGAACTGCGGCCGGCTGAAGTTGATCACGCGCGGGTTCATGCGCCGGTCGGTGGGGCCTGACCAAAGGCCGTAGCCCTGCATGGCCAGCACGTCGAAGTAGGGGGCCGCGCCGGCGTCGTACATGCGTTGCAAGAAGGTCAGGTCGTTGAAGTTGTGGCTGGCCACCTGGATGCCATCCAGATCGATGGTGCTGGCCAGCGCGCCGGAGATGATCACCACCTCAGGATCGGCAGCCCGCGCCCGCTCGGCGCCGACCTTGAGCAGCGCCACGTAGTCCTCAGGCGAGATGGTCGCCTCGCCCCACTCCGGGTAGATGTTGGGCTCGTTCCAGATCTGATAGTAGCGCACCCGTCCCTGGTAGCGCTCGACCACCGCCTGCACGAAGTCGCCGTAGTCCTCCAGGTTGTCAGGGGGCGCAAAGGTGCCGACCGCGTCGCCCGCGGCCCGGCTCCACTCCGGCGGGTTGCTGAGGCGCACGATCAGCTCCATGTCGTACTGCTCGGCCAGCGCCACGATCTGATCGTATTTCTCCCAGGCGGAGCGATACGGCTCGTGGCGGCGATCCTCGAAGTCGCCCTTGCCGTGGATCTCGATGTCCTCCCAGGGAAACTCCTGGCGCAGCCAGCGAAAGCCGGCTTCGTGGGCCATGCGCACCGCCAGCTCACGCTTGGCGGGATCTACCTCTTGCTCCAGAAAGACGTTGACGCCCAGGGGGTTGACGCCGGCGTGGGCTATTGGCGTCATGTCCGCGGTGCGCAGACGCGGTCGCAGCGCGCCGGCCGCCAGGTCCGATAGCCCCTTGAGCTGCGGCAGCAGCGCCTCCTCGCCGGTCAGGTTGAAGAGCAGCCCCTGATCGGTGCTGAGGCCGGTCTGCCCGCTCTGGCCGGTCTCAGCAAGGAAAGCAAAAACAGCCAGCCCGCTCACGAGGAGCAGGCTGGCTATCGTCAGCAAAATCATCCAACGAACAACTTTGTTGCGCACGGTCAACCGGTCAGATGGTCGTACTTTGGCGACAACGATCTCGTCAACCGGATAGGCGAGTTGTCTTCACGGTCTTTGTAGGAATGTGATCACGCAGGCACATACTCAGGCAGCGAGGCAGCTTGCGGCTTGATCTCATTCAGAATAACAACTCGGGGGCGCTCTTGCTGTCGAGGGACAGGCATACCCAGCTCATTTAACAGCCTGATATGCTCAAGCATACCCCATCGGGCCTGATACAGGCAATCCTCGACCGAGTGGCCGATGCCGGAAAAGCCATCGAGTGTATCGGAGTAGAAACCGAAGTAATCGGGCTCTTCAGTTGCCTCAATGATCAATGAGTAGGGCAAATCAATCATTAGTCGCTCCTCTACTATGCCTACTGATACCAGCCGCCTTCAGAATCGCATTACAGGTGCCGGTAGGGACTTCCCGTGAACCATGATAGTCTACTCGAACCAACTTATCCCAACCTGGCTTCCCGTAATAGCGTACGGAGCCTTTCTGCCTGACGATCAAAAACCCGTTGAGTTCGAGTAGCCTGACCAGTTCGCTGAAGCGCACTGCCATCCTCCATCGTTGAATTCACGCCAAAGCACTTCGCCACATTGACCTATGATATCTGACAAACACATAGTTGTCAAAGGAATCTACGCTAGTCCAAGACTGAGCTCAAGTGCGGTGCATCTACCACTTTCATAAGTTGGATAGTGACTTTGCCTCCATGGCTTGATCAACGAGGAAGTCAAGCTTGCCTGATGCAACATCAGCCTTCAACCGGTGATCCCATAGTTCCCAGTCTCTTTCGAGGAACCACTTGCGCAGCCGTGCGAAATCGCTTTCCGATAGCGCCTTGATCTCAGACTGAAGCTGCTCGACGATCATATCGGTTGCTTCAAGCGTAGTCATTCGACCGCGGTCTACTGGTTAGACACAAAGGTGATGCCGGTACACTGCTCGCTGGCGTTGATGGTGCGCACGAATTTATCTGACTGCGGGGTCAGATCGCCGAAGCCTGACGCCTGCGTTTGGCCACCCACCGGCAGGCTGGACGGACAAGGCACCACATAGATCTCCACCGTGGTGCCGGCCGGCGCCGGGCCACCGAAGGGGGAGAAGCCCCAGATGCCATCGCCGACGTCGTCGCAGCCGGAGCACTTGGTGTTGCGCGGCCCGAAGTAGGCGATGTGAACGCAGACGCCGTTCATGAGTGAGTTGTCACGGCGGCGCACGAAGCCGTCGAAATAAGTGGTGCCCGCGTTGGGCTCGCAGCGATCAGATCCCTTGACCAGGGAGAAGGGATAGCTGGGCGCCGGCGGTTCGACGGGCGCAGGCGGCGCAGGCGGCTGCGGCACAGCCGTGGGCGGCGCAGGGGGCCGCGTCGGCTGGATGAGCGGCGCAGGGATGTTGGCCGCCACCTGGATATTGTTCGCGTCGCCTTCGACGATCACGTACTGGCCGGCCACCCAGCCGGTCTGGCCGTTGAAGTTGATCTGGTACCAGTTGCCGGCGGCGTTCTTGCCTGTCACGTCATAGCGCTCGCCGTTGCGCGCCTGGCCGATGGCGCTGAAGTTGGTGCCGGGGCCGCTGCGCACGTTGAGCGTCGGGTTGTTGATCACCAGCCGCACGCTCTCCGGGGTGGGCGATGCCTCTGGCGTGGGCGATGCTTCCGGCGTCGGCGTGTCCTGCGGCGTGGGCGTGGCGTCAGGCGTGGCGGTGGGTGTGAAGGTCGGCG
>JACSRL010000168.1 GCA_014879765.1 Anaerolinea sp.
CCGCCTGTTCGAGCAAGGCTACGACATCCCCGAAGTCGCAGCCGTCACCCTGCATGAATCCTGGAACGAGTTGAAACGCTACACCCAGCTACGGCCGGAGTCGTTGCATCGAGCCACAGCGGCCAGCGCCTAGTAGTCCTCCCCGTGTGGGTTGGGCCATCGGCCGGTGCCTGGTGGGCAGGTCTATTGTGCGGATGTGCTCGGTATGGTCTGTCGTGGAATGCTGCGACGTAGCGTTAGGCGAGCCCTACGAGTTGGGGAACTCGGCTGCCGCGGGCGTGTAGTTCGCGACGTACCGAGCAACGCCCTTGGTGAATCGAAACTCGTCCATCCAGCCATTGAGCGCGAGCGTAGGCCCCCCATAAGGCGGGCACGCTCCGATGTAGGCTCCATTTGTAGTCAGGTCTAGTGCGCCAGTAGTCGTACCCCCTCCCGCACCGTCCATGACGCCATCGACGAATATGTAAGTAAGTCCGGATGCCCGCACGATTGCGATGTGATGCCACTGATTGGCGATAAGTTCGATGCTTCCGCTTTTCTGATTCCCATTCAGGGACGCCTGAATCGACCCAGGTGCTCCAGAGTGGTTGAAGTTGATCAAGATTGCCGGAATGCCACTGTGTTTTCCTGCTGCTGCCAGGATTTGCCAACCCGTCAGCGTAGCCAATCTCACAGCGAACTCCAGCGTGAAGTCCTCTCCATCGCCGACACTCTGGAGCCCCGTCGATGCGTAGATGTAGTCTCCGTTCCCGTCAAACAGGCCGCTGGCGCCACCGAACAGATACTGTGCAGTGTCAATCTGAGCATTGCCGTTGTCCGCCCAAGACTTCCCCGTCACATCCGTGAATGTCGTAGAGCCATCGCTCCCGTTGAAGTGCAGAAGCGAATACACGTTCGCCCAGTGCGGGTCTACGGCACCGCCGCTAGGCCCAAGTAGCAGACCGTGATGACCTCGCGTGCTCATGCGAACGCCTTTGCCAGTGTGGCGTCCCAGGTGGTGCCGTTGTCGAAGGTGGTGATGGCGAGTACGTCCACAGCACCGGAGCCGGCGGACACAGCGCCTGCCGAGCCGCCAGCCCACTTGAACGAGGCTGGCCATGCCACCGTCCTGGCCGTGCTGTCCTGCGTGATGCGGATCATCAGCGAACACGCCGGCGGCGCACCAACCACCGCCAGCGTCGTGTTCTCCGAAAGCGCCACCCTGAAATAATCCCCCAGACTCGCATCCACCGTAGTTGTGCCCGAGACGCTGGTCACGTCGTCGACGATGTTGCGGTTGGTACCGGCACCGGGCAGCGGCTGCTGCATGGTCAATTCCAGCACGTCGGCATCGGTGAACGCGCCGGCGCTGGCCGCCAGGGTGACGCCCACCTTGGTGTATCCGGTGGCGGCGGTGATGCTGGCCACCTGCCACTTCTGCAGGTTGTCGCGGGCCGACGGGTCGTCGCCGTAGGCCGCGCCGCCCTGCACGTACACGAAGCCGCCCACCGACAGGCCGGCCAGGGGCGTGGCCAGGTCTGCGGCGGCGGCGTCGTCGTCGCTGATGTAGAGCACGGTGGCCGAGCCCGGGCTGGCGTGGTTCCAGCGGATGTTGCCGGCGCCGGGATCGGCGTCGGCGGTGGCCGCCATGTCGGCGGTCATGGGCGCCCGCAGCACCGGCACCGCGCCGCCGAAGGGTGCGCCGGTGAGCAGCAGGGGCATGCCAACGTTGCCGGCAGGGCCGGCGCCTTGCAGGCCGGGGATCAGTTCCAGACCTGTGAGCGGGCCGGGGCGGGGCATTTCGGAGACGCGGGGCATGGTGGTTACTCCATCAAGATCGGCAGAAGGTCTTCGGTGGTGATCGGCTCGCCGTCTTCGGCCAGCAGCAGCCCTCCGATCGGGAACTGGAGGACCTGCGCCTGCCAGCTCTCCAGTCCGTCGCGGACGGCCACCACCTCAACCCGGCCCTGGCCGGCCGCCGACGGCGACCAGGTGGCGGTGGTGCCGGTGATGCCGGTCTGCTCATCGTCGAGCACGTTGTTGACGTAGGCGCGCAGGGTGTAGGTGGTGCCAGGCTCCGGGCCGATGGTGGCCGCTTCGGTGTCCACCAGCTGATCGGCCTGTAGCAGGCGGTCGCGGTGCACCCACGTGGCCACGGCATCGCCAGTCACGGCGGACGGCGATGCCTGGCCGTTAATCAGGAACCCAGCCGGCGGATACGGCCGCGCCTGGCGACTGGCCAGGGGCAGGCTGCTGGTGGGGGCGGCGCCGATGGCCAGTTCGTCGCTGCCGGTGCGGGTGAGCACGCGGGCATCGAGGGTGGTGCCATCGCTGCGCTGCACCGGGTCGCCGGTGCTGTAGGCGTCGAAGAACCAGATGCGCTGGCCGGCGGGGTGCAGCTGGGGCACGGTGTCGGCGCAGCCCCGGGCCAGCGTGACGGCCAGGGTGGCCAGGTCCAGGGCATCCACCCGCACGATCTCTTCGCCCCACAGCGCGGCCTGGCCCAGCCCCACCTGGGCCAGGTCCAGCGGGGTGGACAGGGTGAAGGCGGTGCGCAGGATGTCGCCTGCGGCGCAGGCTTCAACCACCAGCGCGGTGGGGCACCAGTCGCCGGCGGATGCTTCGGTGAAGTCCTCCACGCCGGTGCGGGTCATCAGCCGGTAGTCGATGGCGCCGGGCGGTCGGGCGGCCACCACGGAGGCGTAGCCATCGGTTGCGGTGAGGAAGGCCAGCTCGGGGGTGGTGAGGATCTCCACCAGTTCGCGGTAGGGGGTCTCGAAGATGTGCTGGGCCAGCGCCGGCTGTGCCACCGACGAAATCGGCGGGGCCACGCCCGGCTCGGAGACGACATAGGTGGCGTCGGGCATGCTGGCCACGTCCTGCACGGCGGACACCGTCATCGCGCCACTTCGCAGGGTGCCGCGGTCGGTGTCGCCCAGCACGCACACCATGTCGGCGATGCCCCGCCTGGGTGCCTGCACGCGGAACTTGCGGCCGGTGCGCCAGGCGTAGGGCCGGCGGGTGGTGGTGGCGGTCAGACGCTCCAGTGGCGTTGCCCGGGCGCGCAGGTCGCGGGCGGCCAGGCGCAGGGCAAGGTCTTCGGTCAGCACTTCGCGGTACGTGCGCACTTCCCCGTTGACTGCGCCGAACGCCTGGATGGCGCCCAGCGACTGCATCGGTGCGGTAGATCGATTTTCCTTCACCAACGGGTTGAACCACTCCACCACCACCTGGTTGACGGCCTCGTCCAGGATGGATGACTGGCGCTCGAACTCCAGGATGTCGTCGTCGCCCAGCACCGGCAGATCGGTGATGCCGATGTCGTCGCGGATCAGGTCGAAGTGCCACTTCCCAGTGGTGGGATCGCGCGAGAGGCTGCCGCCGGCGATATTGCACAGGCGCTGCTGGAAGGCTTCGATGGTCTCGGCGCTGGCGTCGTAAACAGTGCCTATGCCGATGCCTTCCGCATGCAGGCGATCGGCGGCGGCACGCCAGCTGGCGTCGTCCATGAGCGCGATGGGCTCGCCATCCATTTCCTGAGCGGTGACGCTGTCGTACAGGATGTGGGCTGGGTTCATGCCGACCAGTTCGCCACCCACAGGCACACGCCTAACCTCTACATGCCTATCGAAGGTTACAGTGGCCACCGGGAAGAGGCCATCAACCGGCGGCCATATGTACGGAGGAGACGCCGGAACGGCGCAGTTGCTGATGACGTTCTCACCAGGAGCTAGGACAGCGTCTGCACCTGGCAACAGCCGGAAAAAGCCGCCACTGACCCCAGCGCTAAACACCCCGCCGTCCAACCCAAGGCCCGTCCAGTATTTCCTATCGGGCCCCGGCTCCATTCCCATCCATGCAAAGTTTGTGCACAGAATTGCAGACGACTCAGCCACGGCTCCCGCCATCGCCTGGAATCCCAACGATGCGGATGAGTATCGGTTGAAGTGCAACACGAGCGACTCAGCATCACCTGGCGTGATGTCGAACGCCCGATTGATCCTCCATCGATCAAAAGACCAACCAAACTGCACGGCATAGTCATCGGCAGTGTCTCCATGTTCGAGCCCATCCGCAAACGCCTCTTCCAGCGTGTTGCGCCAAGGCCTATCGTTCGGCGGCGGCGAAAACGGGCTGATCCACACGCGGTACTGGTGGATGTTCTCCGGGTTGCGCGGGTCGTCTGCATCCAGCCATGGATACACGGTGCCTTCCACCACCGCCAGCGGAACCTCCGCCTTCTCCGGATACCAGCAGCTGTCGTTATCCCAGCCGCTCAAAATCCGGCTCACGAAGAACGAGGGGCTTTTGAAGTAGGGGCTGGTGCCCCAGCGGCCGCCTTTGAACACAACCGAGGCGCGGCCGCGGTAGGCGCTTTGCTCGGGGGCGAGGTTGCTGGCCAGGTAGGTGTTGGGCAACTGGTCGGCGTGGCCGAACATGAACTCGAAGTCGCCGTCGATGCCGCCTTCCGCATCCTCGCCGCCGAACAAGTTCTGCTTGGAAACGGTGATGGTGCCGGAGTCGGCCAGGTTGCCGATCCAGGCTTCGGCGCCACCGACGCGGATGGCCAGCACGCGGTCGATGGGGCCCTTGCACAGCATGAAGTGGAACAGGCGCAGGTACCAATGGCCCACGGTCTGCCACTTGGTCTTGAAGGTCCAGGTCTTGCCGGCGCGCTTGCGGATGTCCACGGTGCCCATGGGCTTGTCGCCGATGACGATGGGGTCATCGATCCACACCGGGCCGTAGATGCGCTTGAGGGTGGCGCCGTCCTCCACCTTGGCGATCTCGATCTTCTGCGCTTTGGCGTCCTGCGGCTTGGGTGCCAGCGCCATGCTGATCAGCGCCGACACGATCATGATCACGACCTGCACCACCCACTGCACCCAGCCCAGCGCCGGCTCGCCGGCCACGGCCGGGCGGGTGAAGTCGTGCCACAGATACACGCTGGCAGCCACCAGCACGGCCAGGGCCAGCACGTAGCGGGTGGCGTGGCCGGCGCGGGTATCCATCCACCACCACCTGGCACGCCAGGAGGCGACATACCAGAGGCGGCGCAGGCCGGTGCGGGGGGTGCTCATATGGCGCGGGTTCCGTCGAAGGCCGACTTTTGGGGCAGGCACATGCAGCCGCCATAGCTGTCGGTGTTGGCGCGGGCCAGGCAACCGGCCCAGTTGTGCGGGCAGCCGGGCCACGCCTTGACGCTGGTGAGGCCGGCCAGGCTGCTGGCGCCGTAATCCAGGGTGACGGCGAGTCCGGAGGCGGCCTTGATGGTGCGCGTCTCCACCACGCCATCGGCGCGGGTCCAGCGCACAAAGCCGCCGTCCCAGGCGATGTCGTCGCCGCGGGCGAACTCCGGCGCACTGAGGGTGAGGCCGGTCACGTCGGTGACGCTGGCCTCCACTCCCCAGTCGTCCGGATCCAGGTTGCACATGCCCAGGCCCTGCGAGTACACCGGCACATCGCAGGCGCGCTGCACCCGCCGCGCACCGCCAACCCACGCACCCTTGGCCGCCCGGCTTGGCGAGCACACCAGCTCCAGCTCGACGCCTCGGATCTTGGGCTGCAGCACCTTGCCGGTCCAATCGATCACCACTTCCGCGTCCGGGTCGTCGGCGTGGTAGGTCATGCAGTCCACGTAGATGGTGTCGCTGGGCGGGTACGGGTGCCAGTTCAGCCCCAGGGCCTGGGTGGGCGGATACTCGCCGGCCGACGGGTCGGTCAGGAACGGCACCTTGATGGTTACGTTGTTCTTGGCCCGCTCGCCCGATTCGCGGATTGCCGACCGGCTGATGCCCGGCGCCGCCGTCCAGGTGTGGCCACCCACGGTGACATCCCGATCGGCCGTGGTGTAGCGCCACACCGACGCCTGCCGGGTGAAGGCGAACAGCTGGATCGGGCGGCCCAGGAAGCGGGAGAGTTCGCGCAGGTTAAAGCCCATGGCTGAGCTCCCGCCAGGTCAGCTCGCACTGCATAACCGTGCGGTCGACGTAGCGCAGGACGTTGGTGTCGCTGTCCTGCACGCTCAGGGTGATGAAGCTGATCATGCGCACCTGCGCGACGGTGAAGGCGTCCGGCAGGGCCGCGTCCAGGGTGAGGCGATCCACGGTGGCCGACTGGGCGGTGGCGGCGGTGATACGGCGGTACAGCACCGTGCCGGTGGTCAGCTCGATGCGGATGTCGCGGTGGTTGCTGGTGATGGGCCGGCCGGACAGCAGCGGGCCTTCCACGTCGATCTGGGTGGCGCCGGCGGTGACGTTGCCCACCAGCAGCAGGTCATGCGCCCAGCTGGGCACCCAGGCCGGCGACCAGCGCCCGGCCAAGGCGAACAGGGCGGCGCGGAAAGCGGCAACCTCGGCGGCGGTGGTGGCGGCGTACTGCATGACGGTGCGGCCCATGGCCACTCCGGCAAAGTCCACCACGAACGGCACCGCCACGTCGTTGTCGATCCGTTCCAGCATCCGGTCCGGCGACCACAGCGGATCGCTGGTCCATACCGGCACGAAGGCGTCCCACACTGGGAAGCTGCGGTATGTCGCCGCCGGCGGCACCGGTTGAACCTCCAGCGACTCATCCAGAGCGAAGTTGATGGACACCAGGGCCGTGGCGTCGGCGGTGAAGCGGCCCACCTGCGGGGTCTCGCCGAAGTGGGCGCGACGCACCGGCACCACCCGCGTGCCCGCCGGCCATGCGAAGTCCAAGCCTTCGGCCAGGGTGAGGCCGGCGCCGTCCACTGCAGCCACCTCGCGCACCTCGTAGCGGCGAGGATCGTCGGCCATGATCAGGCAGCGGCTGCCCACGGCGAAGCGCGACGCATCGGCGCCGGCGATCACCAGCGCGGTGTCGTCGAAGGCGGCTGGGCTATCCAGCGCCACAGCATCGATGGACACCGGCGCCCACCACGCACCGCCGGAATGGGCACGCAGCAGCACCTCCATCCAGCGGCGGCGGGCGCCCGATTCCAGCGCGGCGAAGCTCAGGCGCGTGCGCGGGGCCGTGCGCAGGCGCCGATGCTGGGAACCCCCGGTGGGGGCCTGCAGCACGTCGGTTCGCCAGGCCAGCTCTTCGGCGTAGTCGCCGCCGGCATCCATGGTCCAGGCGACGGGCTCACTCATCGAGGGCGCGCCGGTTGTTTCGGGCATGGTTGACGACGACCTTCTCGCCGGCGGCGCCGGACATGGCGTTGGCCAGCTCGTCCTCGCTGAACACGATGATGTTGCGGATGGGGGCGGCGGCG
>JACSRL010000357.1 GCA_014879765.1 Anaerolinea sp.
TGTATAAGAGACAGGTTTGGCAGTTGGCGTTGGCCGCCGTATAATTCAGACATGGAACTGCCATGACAATCAGCCAACAAACCTACCACTTCTACAATCAATCGACCGGCTACTTGCAGCGTCTGGAAGATGCCGGCTGGCGGCCGGAATATGGCGCCGCGCTGGGCGCACTCAAGCACTATCAGCAGCCCAACGGCGGCGCGGCCCTGGACTATGGCTGCGGCGTGGGCGACCTGACCGCGATCCTGGCCCGCACCGGCTATCAGGCCGTGGGCGCGGACATCTCGCTGCCCTTTGTACACAGCGCCCAGGCGCGCCATCCGCATCTGCCCTTCGTGGCGCTGGGCACGGGCCCGGCGCTTCCCTTTGGCTCCGACCGCTTCTGGGCGATTACAGCCATCAACACCATCGAGCATGTGGCCACGCCGGCCCAGACCCTGCGCGAGCTGCATCGGGTGTTGATCGCCGGCGGGCTGCTGGTGATGACCTTTCCCAACCTGGCGACGCCGCTGCGCCCGCTGAAGCGTTTTGTGACGCGGCAGCGGCGCGCCCGCTATGGGCCGGAAAGCGGCGACAGCGCGGCCGAGTCGCTGCGCCTGGTGGCGCGCAACAGCGCGCTGTTGCTCACCGGCGGCCTGAGCCGCCAGCCGCGCTTCCAGCCGCGCCAGCCCGATTTTGCCAACGCCGAACGGTATCGTCTGTTGGGCTACGGCGCGGACTACGACGCGGTCTGGCTCTGCAATCCGCTGGACATCGCCTATCACCTGCAAGAGCTGGGGATGCACATCCTGCAACTGCGCGGCATTCCCGGCGCGGCCGAGCGTTCCACCATGGTCAACCGCCTGCGTCGGGTCTTGCCGGCCGCCATCTCCTCGCCGATACTGCTGGCCGCCCGCAAAACCTTCTGAACCCACATGGCACGGCAAGCGCGGGGAACTGGCGTGGGGCTGGCGCCGTCTCAGGCATGGCGCAACGGTTTGCCAAAGCCCGCCACCTATGCTATCATCGCACCACACCGCCGCAGCCATCTCATGGCTGCGGCGGTGTGGTGCCGCAAACCTGACAAAAATGACATCTGTCGAGCGCCCGCAGTTCATGCAATCTTAATCTTCCAATTGTACAGTTGGACCTGGCGCCCCTTGGCTCTCGACACAGAAAACCACGAACGCTTGACACTGGAGTTGAGAGGGTCAGCATTTGCGGCATAAGGAGTGTAACGACACATGAGACGAAAGAGTATTTTGGTATCGCTGGCTGCGCTGGCGGTGGTGGCGGTTCTGGCCACTTCGCTGGTCAACGCGGGCAATTCGCCCCAGGGCGAAGTCCAGCCGGAGGCTGCACCCAGCCCCAGCGCACCGGGTTTCTACCTGGTCGGCAGCAAAAGCCTGGAATCGGCCGATTTCAACCACGCGGGAGAGATGCAGTTCTGGGCCTGGTCCGAGCTGCACGCCGGCCCCAATGCCTTCAACTGGGAGCGCATGGATGAGTTCATCGCGCGCCACTACGTGCCCGCCAACCCCGCTCAGGGCCAGCCTGGCAAGAAGGCGGCCATCGCGCTGACCACCTACGACGGACGCAGCGGCTTGGGCGCCAAGCAGATGCCGGCCTGGGTGCGCGCCACCCCCAACACCACTATCCCCGGCGTGTTGCGCAACGAGGTCAAGAACGGCAGCTTCACCGATAATCTGGACTACTGGGACATCGTGGGCCAGGTGGGCATCGCCACCTCCAACCCCAACTCCTCCCCCAACGCGGCGCGGCTGGGCGGCGCCGGCGTCAACACCGCCATGCTGGAGCAGTACAATGTGCGCATTCCCTACGTGCTGAACCAGGGTGTCTTCTCCTTCTGGTGGCGCTCCGAGGCGACAGGCAACGTCGCCGACCCGGAGGATGTGTTCAAGGTGGAGATCCGCGACGGCAACGACGTGGTGGTGCAGGTGCTGAGCCTCAACAACGTCGGCACGCGCGGCTGGCAGCAGGTGACGCTGAACCTTCTGCCCTACGACGGCCACTATGCCACGCTGCGCTTCAGCCTGACCAACGACGGCGACGCGACGACCACGCTGGTCTTCGTGGACGACGTCAAGGCCGACATCCAGCCGATTCTGCCCAAGTACTGGGACGCGGCCTACCAGAATCTCTACAACCAGTTCGTGTCCGCGATGGGCCAGCGCTACCGCGGCGATGATCGGCTGGAGTTCGTGGGCATCGGCACCGGACAATTCGGTGAGACGCGCGCCACGGGGGTCGAGGATCGACCGGCGACCATCGCCGGCGGCCTGCCCGACGGCTACGCCTGGGTCACCGCGGTCAACCAGATCACCGACATGTACCGTCAGGCCTTCAGCATCAGCGGTTCGCCGCGCAAGGTGCTGTTGCTGCAAAATGCACCTTTCCAGTACAACAGCTCGGTGCCGGGCGGCGGTCCCCAGGAGCGCAAGACCTTTTCTGAGTACGCCGGCACGCGCGATGTAGGACTTTCCTTCAACGGCCTCTACTACGACTGGAACGGCGCCGAGTCGGTGATCCATCCCAACGCCGGCAACTATTACGGCCTGGGCGCCTATGACCCCACGCTGCTCTACAACAACCGGGTGGCCACCGGCTTCGAGACCTACAGCTACATGATCGGCGACGCCACCGGTCTGCTGATCGGCAGCAACAAGGCTGATGCATTCTACTGGTCGGTGCTCAACGCGCTGGACAAGCATGTGGACTACATTCGCCTGTCGGGCTACGGCGGCTGGTACCTGGGCGCCAACGACACGCCGGTGCGCGATTACACCGATATCATGCTGTGGGCCAAGCCCTACTTCGGCAAGGACGCCAACAACACCCCCTCGGTCTGGACAGCCCTGCGCGAGCACATGACCCCCATCTGCTACTGGAGCATCGGCAACTGCGAGTTCTCCAGCAACTGGCCCCCCTTGGGCAACTTCGAGTTCTGGCTCTACCAGAAAGATACGGCGCCCGGCGGCAAGACCATCCCTGAGACGCATATGGAGTGGATCCAGACCTCGGCGCAGGGCCTGCAGCGCCCCCGGCTGGGCCTCTGTCCTTCGACCTCGGCTGGCCCGCTGGATCCCACCAACCCGTCCCAGCCCTATCCCTGCCACGATGGTCGCTACAACACGGAACTGCCCACGGCGCGCGAGTCGGTGGTGATCCGCCGCACCGATCAGGCCTCCAACAATCACTCCATGTTCTTCGACGTGGATCCTGGCTACATGTACAGCGGCAACTACACCGCCGATATCCAGGTCCGCTACTGGGACAAGGGCGCCGACCAGTTCCGCCTGCAGTACGATTCGACCAGCGGCCCCAAGTATGCCGTCATCAAGGGCACGACCAACACCGTCGTGACCAAGCAGAACTCCAACCAGTTCCGCACCGTGACCTTCACCCTGAGCGACGGCCGCTTTGCCGACGGGCTGCCCGGCGACACCGACTTCGCCATCGACTCGCGCAGCAGCGCCGGCGCCAACGACGGCAACGAGTGGATCCACTTCGTGGACGTGCGCAAGTACGATCCGGTCGCGCCCACCAACACACCGACCGTCACCCGCACGGCCACGCCCACCGTGACGCCCACGGCCACCAACACGCCCACGGCGACCCCCACGGCCACCGCGACCCACACCCCGACGGTGACGCCCACGGCCACCGACACGCCCACGGCGACCCCCACGGCCACCGTGACGGTCACGGCGACCCCGGTGGTGCGCAACTACTATCTGCCGTTGATCATCAGAAGCAACTAGACCAAACGCCGCCCTCAGCACGAGACCTGGCGTCCCGGTTCAGACTTCTCATCCATCCGGCTGGCCCGCGTTCAGCGGGCCAGCCGGATGCCCTTGACACGCCTTACCCTGGCCGCGTTCGCCGCAGCGGCTCGCCGTCATCCTGACTGCTGCATGAAAAAACTGTCATACTGGCCGGCTGGATTCTTCATCGAACATTAATCTTGCCGTGGTATCGTAGACGTGTAACAGTCAATCGACGGGAGTAACTGCGATGTTGGACACACATTCACGCATGGCCACCTGGTACCGCGATACCTCTTACCCCAAGACCTTGCAGCGCATGCAGACCCACACGTTCGTCTATGAGCGCATCAAGCGCGTGTTCGACATCGTGCTCGCTGCATGGTTGTTGATTCTCCTCTCTCCCCTGCTGCTGGTGATGGCGGTGGCCATCAAGCTCGACAGCCCCGGCCCGGTGTTGTTCGTGCAGCGCCGCACTGGCCGCTATGGCCGGCCCTTCAACTTCTTCAAGTTCCGCTCCATGAGCTACAGCCCGCAGCATGTGGAGGTACACCGCGCCTATGTGCGGCAGTATGCCAACGGCGCCGACGGGGCGGAGACGGCCAACGGTGTACACAAGCCGTTGAACAATGGCCTGGTGATCACGCGGGTGGGCAAGGTGCTGCGCCAAACCAGCCTGGACGAGCTTCCCCAACTGTGGAACATCCTGCGGGGCGATATGAGCTTCGTCGGCCCGCGCGCCTGGGCCGACTACGAGCTGGAATCCTACAAAGACTGGCACTACCGGCGGCTGGAGGTGCTCCCCGGCCTGACTGGCCTGGCCCAGATCAACGGCCGCAGCGCCCTGGCCTTCGACCAGATCATCCGCCTGGACATCGAGTACATCGACCAACGCTCGCTCTGGCTGGATGTCAAGATCATGCTCAAGACCGTGCCCGTGGTGCTGACCGGCAACAACACCGGCTGATTCGAGCCACGCCGCCCCGGCCCTCATCTTTCCCCTGACCCGCGTCACAACTTCAGAGTGCTGGACTCGCCGACGCCCTGCGCGTCGGCGTGCGCGTGGCCGCGGCCTTCACCGGCACGGCCAGACTTCGGAAGTCGCCGCCGGCCTGGCACGAGGCCATTCCACGCACGAAAGCGGCGGCGACTTCCGAAGTCTGAGGCTAAACAAGCAACGAAGTGAGAAGGTAACTCCCTATGACAGCACGACCCCTCCCCTGGCTTTCCCTGATCCTGATCCTGGCAATTGTCGCGCTGCTTGCCGGCCCGGCCGCTCCGGGCCAGGCCGGCGCGCCGCGTCAGGAAGCGGCCCCCCAGGCGCCCACCGTGAACGCGCCTGGCTTCTATCTTGTCGGCAGCAAAAACCTGAACCCGGCCCAGTTCAACCACTCCGGCGACATGCAATTCTTCTGGTGGCGGCCGCTGAACCCAGAGCCGGGCGTCTACAACTGGAGCAACATCGACGGCTATCTGGCGGCCCACGCGGTCAACGGCAAGAAGGTGGGCATCGCCATCGTGCCGGCCGAGGGACGCTTTGGCGGCGGCAGCATGCCTGCGCCCGGCTTCGTGCGCGGCGATCCGGCCGTCATGTACGACGGCGTCACCCTCAACGAGGTCTACATCGGCGATTTCGAGGGCGACCTGGCCGCGGGCTGGGATTTCAGCGGGCCGGTCACCACGGTGACCAACCCGGTCTTCAACGGGCTGAAGGCGGCCCGGCTGGGCGGTACCACCAACTCCACCGCGGTGCTGCGTCAAGGCCCCCTGCGCATTCCCCCCTACCTGCGCAGCGCCCAGATCGCCTACTGGTGGCGCATGGAGACCAGCGAGCCGGCCGGCAGCACCTCTGACACCGTGCGCGTCGAGCTGCTGGAGAACGGCAACGTCATCGCCACCGTCCAGGCCATCAACAGCAACGCGGTGCGCAACGCCTGGCAGCAGCATGTGGTCGATCTGACCGCCTACGCCGACCGCAACGTCGAGCTGCGGATCACCGTCAGCAACGACGGCAACGCGCCCACCTCCTTCTTCCTGGACGATGTCTCACTGACCACCACCCCCATCCTGCTGAAGATGTGGGCCAACGAGTACAAGCAGGCCCACCAGACCTTTGTGCAGGCGCTGGGCGCGCGCTATCGCAACGATGCGCGCGTCGAGTTCATCGCCATCGGCGCCGGCCTGTGGGGCGAGACACGCGCCACGGAACCGGTGGACCGCCCGGCCTCGCAGGCCAACGGCATCACCTCGGAGGTGTGGATCGACACGGTCAACGACATCACCGACATGTACATCGCCGCCTTCTCCGAGGGGGGCGTGCTGCGCAAGCCGCTGCTCTTGCAGATGGCGCCCTTCCAGATCGTGCCGCGCGAGCGCCGCGAGTTCTCCACCTACGCGGCCGAGCGCGGGGTGGGGCTCTCCTTCAACGGCCTCTATGCCGACTACAACAACGTCTTCATGTGCGGCGACCCCAACCCGGACTACGACTGCGCCGGCGCCTATGATCAACTGGTGGCCTTCAACCATCAGGTACCCATCGCCTTCGAGACCTACAACTACATGCTGCCCACGGTCAGCGAATTCTTCTGGGGGCTGATGAACGCCCTGGACAAGAAGACCGACTACCTGCGCATGTCCGGCTATGGGGGCTGGTATCTGGGCCCCAACGACACGCCGGTGCCAGCCTACACCGACCTGATGGGCTGGACCCGCCAGTGGTTTGGCAAGGATCTGCCCACCACGCCGTCGATCTGGGTGGCCATGCGGGAGCACCGCAACCCCTTCCGCTACGGCAGCACCGGTTCCATCGCCTTCAACAGCGATCGGCCGCAGTTGGGCAACTATCAGTTCTGGCTCTACCAGCGCGATGATATCCCCGGCGGGCAGACGGTGCCGGAGACCAACCAGGCCACCGAAGGAGGCCAGCCGGTGGGCCTGGGCTATTGTCCGGGCGCGCCCTGCTGGCCCAACGCCTACAACCCGAATCTGCCGGCCAACACCTACCAGGCCTGGGTGATCCGCCGCACCGATCAGTCCACCGGCAACCCCTACATGTGGTTCTCGGCCGACGATGGCTATGTCTATGGCGACGGCAACCAGGTGGAGGTCCGGGTCACCTACTGGGACCGCGGAACCGACCGCTGGCAGTTGCGCTATCAGGACAGCACGGGGCAGGAAGTGGCGGCCGTGCCCAGCGGCAGCGCCGATCCCTGGGTGCAGAAGAGCAACAGCAACGGCTTTTTGACCGCCCTCTTTGTGTTGAGCGATGCCCGGCTGAGCAATGGCCTGGCCGGCGGCGCTGACTTCGTGCTGGACAGCCGCAGCGAGGCTGGCGCGGACGACGGCAACGAGTGGGTCCACTTCGTCGAGCTGAAGAAGCTGGGCGGGCCCGATCCACTGCCGACACCCACCCACACCGCCACGCCTTCGCCCACCACCGGCCCGAC
>JACSRL010000844.1 GCA_014879765.1 Anaerolinea sp.
GGCGGGTGCGAACACGTTGATTTCGATACGGCGGCCTACTCAATCAACGTGTTCGCACCCGCCGGCGGGTCAAAGGCTGGTTTCGATACGCCGCAGGGTTTCGCTACGGCGGCCTACTCAATCCAAGCGGCTACTCAACCTTCAGATCGAGTAGGCCGCCGTAACGAGATCAACGTTTGGCCCGCCGGTTGAACAGTAACACTTGCAACTTGCCACCTGCCACCTTTCACTTCGGTGGCTGCAGCTCCGCAGGGGTCGGATCGACAGCGCCGCTGCGCACCTGCTCTCGCCAGTAGTCCAGCACATCGTGTACGCTCTGTTGAAAGGGGATGCGCGGCGTCCAGCCGGTCTGCTGACACACGCGGGTGCAATCCGCCACAATGCGGGGCGTTTCCACGGTGCGCACCCGGTTGGGATCCTGCGTCACCTCGATGGAAGCGGGGGAGGCGGCGATCAACGCGTCCAGCAGCTCCTGCACCGAATGGGCCTGGCCCGCGCCCAGGTTGTAGACCTCGCCCGCCTGCCCCTGGGTCAGAACCAGATGATAGCCCGCCACGATATCGCGCACGTCGCTGAAATCGCGCGCCACGTCCAGCGCGCCCACGGCCATCACCGGCGGCCGCAGGCCGGCCTCGATCTCGGCGATCTGCGAGGCGAAGTCGGGCGCCACGAAGCCGCGACGCTGGCGCGGGCCGATGTGGTTGAAGGGGCGCACCCGCACCGCCTCCACCCGCCGGCTGAGCCAGTATTGCAGCCCCAGCAGATCCTGCGTCACCTTGCTGACGGCGTAGGGGGAGGTGGGGCGCAGCGGCGTCTCCTCGTCGATGGGCAGGTCGGCCGGGGAGATCGCGCCGTACTCCTCGCTGGAGCCGACCACCAACACCCGGCAGGCCAGACCCAACTGCGCCACCACCTCCAGCACATTGAGCTGCGAACGGATGTTGTTTTCCAGGGTGAACCAGGGGTCATGGCGCGAGAGCGATGGGATGGGCTGGGCGGCCAGGTGGAAGATGTAGTCCGGCTGCGTCTCCTCGACGATGAAGCGCACCACCTCCAGATGCGACAGCTCGGCTGGAAACAGCGTAAGGCGCTGGCGCAGATGGGCGATGTTGTCCAGCCGCCCATAGACCGTGCCGGCGACTTGCCAGTCGGTGTGGGCCAACAAATACTCGGTCAGGTGGCTGCCGACGAAACCGGAGATGCCGGTGATCAACGCCCGCAAGGGTCTCTTCCTTTCAGCGATGGTGGTTATGGTCGCTGATTATAGCGCATGTGCGCAGATTCTCCCAAAGGTGCTGCGGCTGGTCAGTTCAACTGCGGGCACGCCTCGCGGATCACGCCGGCCACGTAGTCGATCTCCTCGGCGCTGAGCGAGGAGGCCGACGGCAGGTAGAAGCCATCGCGACAGAGACGCTCGGCCACCGGGTAGCGTTCGCCCCGGAAGCGCTGCCAATACACCGGCTGGCAGTGCATGGGGATAAAGAAGGTGCGGGTCTCCACCCCCCGGTCAGCCAGAACGCGGCGCAGTTGATCGCGATCCATGCCATAGGCCTGGGCATCCACCAGGATGCCGTACATCCAGAAGACGCTCTTGGCCCAGGGCGCCTCCGGCGGCGTGGTGATGCCCGGAATGCCGCTCAGCAGCCGCGTGTAGTGGGCCGCGTTGCGCCGCCGCGCCGCCACCAGCCCATCCAATTGCTCCAGTTGCGCCAGCCCCACAGCGCCTTGCAGATTGGTCATGCGATAGTTGTAGCCGACCAGCTTGTGCCAGAAATGACGTTCCTCGCTGAAGGCGTGGTCGCGCAGATTCCAAGCCAGGAGGGCGATCTCCTTGTCGTCGGTGGTGATCATGCCCCCCTCGCCGGTGGTGATGAGCTTGTTGCCGTAGAAGCTGAAGCAGCCCGCCGCGCCCAGCCCGCCGGCGCGCCGGCCCTTGTACTCAGCGCCATGCGCCTCGGCCGCGTCTTCGACGATCGGCACACCGCGGCGGTCGGCCACCTGGTGCAGCGCGTCCATGTCCACCGGGTGGCCGTAGGTGTGGACGGGGAGAATGGCCCGGGTGCGGCCGTTGATCTTGTCGGCCACCTGGTTCATATCCATCTGCCAGTAGCCGGCTTCGCTGTCCACCAGCACCGGCGTCGCGCCGCAGTAGGTCACGGCGTTGATGGTGGCGATCATGGTGAACGCGGGCAGGATGACCTCATCTCCCGGGGCCAGCCCCAGCGTCGCCAGGGCCAGATGCAAAGCCACCGTGCCGTTGGCGCAGGCGATGCCGTAGTGGGTTCCGCAATACTCGGCAAAGCCAAGCTCGAAATCGCGGATGAAGCTGCCCATGGAGGAGATCCAGTTGGTCTCCACCGCCTGCTGCACATATTTCAGCTCATTGCCTTGCAGCGTCGGCTCGCAGACCGGAATGATCGAGCGCCGGCTGGGCTGATCGAAGCGGGGAATGGCCTGATAGCTGATGGTCACTTCCGGTTCGGCCGCCGGGATGATCGCGGCCAGCTCGCCCATTTCCTCAAGACTCAGTTCGACTGGTTTCAACATCGTTCATACTCCAAAAATCTGATGACGCTCTGGCCGGTCTCCTGACCGTGCCAGCGCCGATGACGCTCTGGCCGGTCTCCTGACCGTGCCAGCGCCGGTTCAGCCATGAAATCGCAGACGCCAGATAGTCGCCAGGTAAGGACGCCCCTTGGCCAGATAGTCCCACAGATCCACCCCCGTCTTGCTTTCGCCGCTGGCGCGCGGCACGCAGATGACGGGGATCTCCTGGACGCGATAGCCGAGCTGCCCGGCCCGATAGAGGAAATCGATGCAATATTCGCCGTAGTCCCCTTGCAGCCGGACGCGGCGCAGCACCTCAGCCCGCGCCGCGACAAAGCCGCTGGTATAGTCATGTACCTGGCGGCCCAGCAGCAGCATGGCCCAATGGTTGAGGATCCAACTCAACGTGCGCGGCATCCACCCGTGGGCCTTGTCATCGCCGCCGGGGGTCCAGCGGGAGCCGATGGCCACGTCTGCTCCCCCCTCCAGGATGGCCCGCACCAGGCGGGGAATGTCCTCCGGTGGCATGGAAAGATCGCAATCCATCCAGGTGACGATGTCAGCGTCGTAGCTCCCGATGGCCTCGTCGATGCCGTGCTGGATGGCCGAGGTCAGCCCCTTGGCCTCCCGCCGGCGGATCAACACCACCTGGCCGGCGCGCTGCCCGGCCAGCGCCTCCACCACCTGCCAGGTGCCGTCAGGCGAATCGTCGTCGACCACCAGCACCCGATGGGGGGTGATGGCCCCCTGCATGATGCCGTCGATCAGGGGGGTGATGTTGGCCCGCTCGTTGTAGGTCGGGAGCACCGTACAGACCTGGACCTGCTCAACGGCTGAAAGCGGCGCGTTCAAGGGGCGGCCTCCGGCGCGGGGATGGCCACGGCGCCCAAGTGAACGGCCCCGCCGCCGGCCGGCAGGCGCGTGCCGTCTGCCTGGTACATGCCGATCTCCAGCGCATAGGCGCCCGCGGGCAGATCGGCCGGCAGTTGAAGCGCGAACTCGTCGATGACGCGCCAGCCCGGCTGCCAGCGTCTCGTGGGCAGGCTGCCGTTGCCGGGCGGGCTGTCCTGGGCAGCCCACAGGCGGCTGCCGTCGGGCCTGGCCGGGCCGAGAAGGTGGACGAAGACCGTCCAATCGCCCTGCGGCCGCGCGTCCACCAGCCAGTAGAGCCGCACGTACAGCACGCCGCCGGGCGCGGGTGCATCGGGCAGCAGCTCATAGCCCTCCAGCCGGATGCCGTCGCCCAAGGGTGCGCTCAGCGGCTGGGGCGGCGCCCGCTGCGATCTGACGCCGGCCGGCCGGTTGTAGACGCGGGCATACACCTGGCCGGCGCGGTCCACGAAGTCGGGGCCGACGGTGGCGTCAGGAAAAAGCTCCGGCAACAGAAGCTGGGTGCGGAAATCCTCGTGTTCGATGGCCACGTACTGCTCCGCCCCGGTGGGCGCGGCGGCCGTCATGGGAAAGATGCGCCGGCCATCGAAGCTCACCGGCGCGGGCCGGCTGCCGCTCTCCGCCCGCCAGGCAAAGGCCAGCGTCGGGTGATCGGCGGCGCGCGGCGTGAGGTAGATGGGCCTGTCGGCCGGCTGCTCCGCGATCCACTGGCCCACCTGCCACAGGCCCGCGTCGAAGGCGTAAAAGAGGCTGGGCTGGCTGGCCCAACGGACGAAATAGCCGCGCGCTGCGGCGAGGCCCCCGGCCAGCAGCGCGACCACGACCGCGCCCCGCAGCGCCCACCCAGCCCAGCGCCGGGGCGGGAGCGACCGCCAGCGCGTGCTGCCCTGCTGCCAGAGCCAGGCCAGCCCCAGCCCGGCCAGCAGCGCGGCCGGAGCGGCCGCGCCCAAGACGCGATGGAAATGCGGCGCCTGATCGCTGAGCGCGCCGGGCAGCAGCAGCCCCAGCAGCCCCACCACCGGCAGCGCGTAGGCTGGCCGCCTGATGCGCCACAGCGCCAATCCCAGGCCGAGGTAGAAGGGGACGACCTGCCAAAGATTCAGCGCCGGCTGGCCAGGCAGGTTGCGCCGCACGTCCAGGTCGCCGGTCTGGCCTGGCCCGAAGATGCGCAGCGTTCGCCAGGCGTTGGCCGCCAGGCTGGTCGGCGTCGATCCACCCCCCTGGTCGAAAGCATCGATCTGGTCGGGGCGCAGCAAGAGCAGCGCCGGGTTGTGCCAAAAGAAGAGAGCCAGGGGCAGGAGCAGCGCCAAGGCCAGCCCGGCCGCAGCCAGCAGGCCCTGCCAACGGAGGGCCAGCCGCGGCCGATCGCTGGCCGCCAGATGGAGGATCAGCACGCCCATCAACAGCGGAATCACCCACGCCCCTTGATAGGCGTAGATCGACGCGGCCAGCAGCGTCCCCGCGCCCAGAAAGCTGAGCCAGCCGCCGGTGCGCCAGCCGCGCAGCACCAGCCAGGCGCAGCCGGCCCAGATCAGGGGAACCAAAACCGGCTCGATCCCCATGCGACTGAAGTGGATGTGCCAGCGCATCAGGGCCAGGGTGGCCGCGCTCAGCAAGGGAAAGGCCGCGGGCAAGCGGGGCTCATGGCGGCGCATCTCAGCCGCCAGCAGGTAGACCGCCAGCACACCGGCCACGCCAAAAAGCGCCGCCGTCAGACGCATGGCAGTCGGCCCAGCCTCGCCGCCCAGCGCCTGAACCAGCGCGAACATCAGCGCGTTGGCATAGGCGTTCAGCGGCGGCACGCCGAAATTTCCCGCCAGGAAGACCGGCCTATAGCCAGGGTCCGTCAGGATGCGCCAAGCCTCCAACCCCTCGAAGGCTTCATCGAAATGAAAGCCGGGCGGAGTGCCATCGATCCGCCAGAGACGCAACGCCGTAGCCGCGGCCAGGATCAGAAGCAACAAGATGCGAGAAAAGCGCGGCATAGGGAGAGTGATGCGTGAAACGTGAAACGTGGTGCGTGAAACGTGAGGCGTGATGCGTGAAACGTGAGGCGTGAAACGTGAGGCGTGATGCGTGAAACGTGAGGCGTGAAACGTGAGGCGTGAAACGTGACCCGCGGGGGTGATGCGTGAAACGTGATGCGTGAAACGTGACCCGCAGAGGTAATTCGTAACCCAAAAAGCCTTCGCATATACGCTCCGGGTTACGAGTTACGGGTTACGGGTTACGGGTTACGGGTTACGCATTGCAAGTCACGCATCACGTTTCACGTTTCACGTTTCACGCATCACGTTTCACGCCCGATCAGTCCAGCCCTGCGCCGGAGCGCAGCAGCTCGGCCTTGTCGGTGCGTTCCCAGGGCGCGTCGATGTCGTGCCGGCCGAAGTGGCCATAGGCGGCCGTGTCGCGATAGATGGGCCGGCGCAGGTCCAGGTCACGGATGATGGCCGCCGGGCGCATGTCGAAGTGCTCGTTGATCAGATCGATGATGCGCTGGTCGGAGACGCGACCGGTGCCGAAGGTCTCGACGCTGACCGAGAGCGGCCGGGCCACGCCGATGGCGTAGCTGATCTGCAGCTCCAGGCGGCTGGCCAGGCCGGCCGCGACGCAGTTCTTGGCGATGTAGCGGGCCATGTACGCGCCGGAGCGATCGACCTTTGTCGGATCCTTGCCGCTGAACGCGCCGCCGCCGTGGCGAGCCATGCCGCCGTAGGTGTCGACGATGATCTTGCGGCCGGTCAGGCCCGCGTCGCCCATGGGGCCGCCGATGACAAAACGACCGGTGGGGTTGACGTAGATCTTGGTGTCGGCATCCAGCAGGCCGTTGGGCACCACATATTTGATCACCCGCTCGGTCAGGTCCGCTTTGATTTTGCTCTGATCCACGTCGGGGGAATGCTGCGTGGAGATGACGATGGCGTCGACCCGCTTGGGCTTGCCATAGGCATATTCGATCGTCACCTGGCTCTTGCCGTCGGGGCGCAGATAGGGCAGGGTGCCATCCTTGCGCACGTGGGTCAGCCGTTTGGTCAGGCCATGCGCCAGATGAATCGACATGGGCATCAGCTCAGCGGTTTCGTCGCAGGCAAAGCCCACCATCATCCCCTGGTCGCCGGCGCCGATCGCCTCGATCTGATCGTCGGTCATCTGGCCGGTCTTGTGCTCCAGCGCCTCATCCACGCCCAGGGCGATGTCGGCCGACTGCTCCTTGAGGGAGACGATCACGCCGCAGGTGTCGGCGTCGAAGCCATACTTGCCGCGGGTATAGCCGATGTCGGTGACCACGTCACGCACCAGAGCGCCGATGTCCACATAGGTGCTGGTGGTGATCTCGCCCATCACCAGCACCAGGCCGGTGGTCACAGCCGTCTCACAGGCCACGCGCGCGTCGGGGTCTTCCTTGATGATGGCATCCAGCACCGCGTCGCTGATCTGGTCGCACATCTTGTCGGGGTGGCCTTCCGTCACCGACTCAGAGGTGTAGAAGAGCTTGGGGGAGCTCGTAAACGTGTTGCTCATAAGATATTTCTCCTTGGTTTGTTGGGAGTCGTGTCTAAGAAAGGAGGTCGTGATAAGTGAAACGTGAAACGTGACCAGAAACGTGGCTCGCTCGTCCATTTCACGTTTCATATCTCACGTTTCACGTTTAGGTGCCTTCCGTCCACGACGCCAGATAGGTTTCCTGTTCCGGGGTCAGCACGTCGATCTCCACGCC
>JACSRL010000460.1 GCA_014879765.1 Anaerolinea sp.
GCTCGGGCCGGTCTCCGACCGAGCCCGCTACTTTCATCCACGGTTGTGCGGTCCAGCGCATGGATGTCTATCAAGAAATAACATCGCGGGTTGGCTCGGTCGGAGACCGGCCAGAGCATCAAGTTAATTTTGGACAGTTACTTACCATTTTGCCCAACCCGCGCTATAATGGCATCGTCCATCAACAGTTCGCCAAACCACCCGCCACCACCATGTCCTCATCCCCCGACACCAACCCGCGCCTGCTGGACGCGCTGGCCAGCCTGAACCGCATCGGCCGCACGGTCAACCGCATCGGCTCTGACCCGGCGGCCGACAGCGCGGCCACGTTGCGTCTGATCGTGGAAAGCGCCGTGCAGGTCGCGGCCGACTCATCGGCCGTGATCTATGCCTATGACCCGGCGGCCGGCGGCTTCGATCTGGCCTCGCGCGTCACGGCCGGCCCGCTGGCTGCGCCGGCGCCCGGCGATGGGCCGCGGCCCGATGGGCTGGGCCAGCGCGCGGTGGACGAGCGGCGCACGGTGCTCTCCTACCAGGAGCCGGGCCTGGCCATCCATCCCGTTCAGGCCGGGGCCGGGGCGCAGGTGGCGGCCTGCTTTCCGCTGTTGGTGGCCGACGCGCCCTTGGGCATTCTCTACGTCTATCTGCCGCAGCCGCGCGTCTTCAGCCCGCTGGAGCTGCTGATGCTGGAGAATTTCGTCAACCAGGCGGCCATGGCCATCTTTCAGGCCCGCCAATTGGCGCGCGTCCAGGCTGACCTGGCGCGCACGGCCGATGAGCTGACCCGTCTGCGCCGCGCCGATCTGCTGATTTCCTCCCGCCTGCGCCTGCCCGACACGCTGGACGCCATCTTGCAGATGGCGCTGGAGGTGACCGGCGCGCATTTCGGCATCTTTCGCCTGGTGGATCCCGGCGGCGGCCGGCTGATGACCGCGGCCGTGGCCGGCGACCTGAGCCGGCCGGCCGTGGAGGCGCTGCCCATCAACACCACCAGCATCATGGGCTGGGCCGCCAGGCTGCGCCAGCCGCTGCTGATCCATGACCTGCGCGCCGAACCCTGGGCGCGGGTCTACTATCCGCTGGACCATGAGACGGCGATGCGCTCGGAGCTGGCTGTGCCGTTGATCGCGGCCAGCGGCCGGCTGGAGGGGGTGCTCAACCTGGAGAGCCCGGCCGTGGGCGCGTTCAGCGAGCAGGACAGCCGCCTGTTGCAGGCGCTGGCCACCCAGGCGGTGATCGCGATCCAGGAGGTGCGCCTGCTGGACGCCTTGCAGGAGATCGCGGAGCGTCTGTTGACCCAGCCGCCGCAGCAGGTCTTCGATCGGCTGGTGGACATGGCGTGCGAGCTGCTCAATGTGCCGGTGGGGCTCATCTGGGTGCTGGAACAGGGTCACCTGACCCTGCAAGCCAGCAACAGCGCGCAGCGGCGCGGGGATCGGCTGTCGCTGCATGACAGCCTGGCCGGCCAGGCGATTGTGCGCCGCGGCCCGGTGGCCGTGGATGACCTGCGCCTGGAGCCGCACCCGGTCCAGCGCAGCCTGGCCACGCAGCAAGGCTGGGCCGGCGCGTTGATCGTTCCGCTGCTGGCCGGCGAGCAGGCGCAGCCGCTGGGCGCGTTCGCCGTCTACAGCCAGGCCGGCGACGCGCGGCGCTTTGCCGAGGCGGACTGGGACAAGAAGGTGTTGGCGGTGCTGGCCCGCCATGCCGCCCTGGCCGTGCAGGAGGCGTCGCGCCGCGAGGCGCTGCGCGCCTCGGAGGAGCAGCGCGCGGTGGCCGAGACCTTCGCCGCGGTGGGCGACATCGCCGCCAATCTGCTGCACCGGGTCAACAACCAGGTGGGCCTGATCCCCGTGCGGGTGGAGGGGATCCAGGACAAGTGCGCGGCCGCGTTGGCGGCCGATGCCTACCTGGCCACCAATCTGGAGCAGATCCAACGCAGCGCGGCCGAGGCCATGACCGTGATGCGCGACACCCTCTTTCATCTGCGTCCCATCCATCTGCGGCCGGTTCTTCTGGCGGACTGCCTGGCGGAGGCCATGGAGGAGACCCAGTTGCCGGCGGCCGTGCGCGTCGAAACCGTTGGACTGGAGAGCCTGCCGCCGGTCCATGCCGGGCCGCGCCGCCTGAGCCTGGTCTTTGTCAATCTGCTGGAGAACGCGGCCACGGCCATGGAGGGCGCGGGCCTGGTCACCGTGCGCGGCGCGGTCAACGGCGCCTGGATCGAGGTGCAGGTCAGCGACACCGGCCCGGGCATCGCGCCGGCGCTGCATGAGCGGATCTTCGATTTCGACTTCTCCGGCCGGCGGGTGCATCCGGGCAAGCTAGGCTTTGGCCTGTGGTGGGTCAAGACGCTGATGGCCCGCTTCGGCGGCTCCGTTGCGGTGGCCAGCGACGGCCAGCACGGCGCTACCTTCACGCTGCGGCTGCCGGCGGAGGGGAACCTGGAGGAACTGGCAGGACCATGAGCATGCAAGCCCCGCGCGCCCTGGTGGTCGATGATGACCCCTCGTGGCAGCAGATTTTAGCTGAGATTCTGACCGATCAGGGCATGGCCGTGGATGTGGCCGGCAGCCTGGAGGCGGCGGTGGCCAGCCTGCGCGCGGCGCCGCATCGGCTGGCCGTGGTCGATCTGGCGCTGGGCCAGGAGGATCACCGCAACCAGGATGGCCTGCGGGTGCTGGACGCGCTGCGGCGGCATGACCCCGGCTGCACTGCGCTGCTGCTCAGCGGCCATGCCACGGTGGAGATCGCGGTCAGCGCGCTGACCAGGCATGGCGCGTTCACCTGTCTGCGCAAGGAGAGCTTCCGGCGCAGCGAATTCCGCCAGGTGGTGCGCCAGGCGCTGGCCAGCGCCGCGGCGAGCCCGGCCGAGCCTGCTCCGGTTTCCCCGGCCGCGGCCAGCGCGCCGCCGGACGTGGCCGCCCCCGACGACGCGCCCCCTCTGGCGTCAGCGAGCGCGGCCGCAGCGCCGCAGCGCCGCGCGCTGGTGGTGGAAGATGACGCCGGCTGGCGCAGCGTCCTGGCCGAGCTGCTGACCGACCTGGGATTTGGCGTCGATCTGTGCCGCAGCTACGGCGAGGCGCTGGGCTTTCTGCGCCGCGCCAGCTATGCCGTGGCTGTGGTCGATCTGACGCTGGCCAGCTCGCTGGCGCCCGATGACAACACCGATGGGCTGCGGCTGCTGAGCGCGGTCAAAAGGGCGGAGGTGCCGGCGGTGGTGGTCAGCGGTTCGGCCCTGCCCGGCCACGTGGAGGCGGCCTACCAGGAGCATGGCATCATCGCCTTCCTGGAAAAGCGGGCCTTCGACCGGGGGGCCCTGCGCCGGGCGGTGGCCGAGGCGGTGCAGCTTGCAGGAGGGGAGGAAAGCGCACTGACCGCGCGCGAGCTGGAGGTGTTGGCGCTGCTGAAGCAGGGGCTGACCAACAAGGAGATCGCCGAGACGCTGGTCATCTCCGAAAACACCGTCAAACGCCACCTGAAGGGGGTCTTCTTCAAGCTGGAGGTCAACTCGCGCGCGGCTGCGGTGGCCAGGGGGATCAGCCTGGGGCTGGTTTATCGCTGATTGGCTGGCGCTGGCGGCGGCGGCGGCGCCGATTGAAGCCGCCGCCGATTGAAATCAGCGGCTGGCACGGCGAAGCATGCTAAAGCAAGCTGGCGGAAGTGCTGGTTTGGCGGCGCTGTGTTGGTGTGCTATAATCCTGCCGTTATCGGCTGCTGCGCAGCCGGCCGCCAGGATGGCGCGTGCGCCATCCCGTGAAATGCACAAGGAGGTGACATTCTCAAGGCCTGGCGACGATACGAGCCCTCGGCGGGAGCGCTCGTCGGATGCCGCACTTCCTGAACATGTTCAGGTCTCCTTTTGATGCGGCGACCTTCCAGTCTGCACCCCAACCCCACGCGGGCGTGCGAACTCTCCTGATCTGTTCCAGCCCCACCCCCATCCTGCCCCCCTATGACCTGGCTGCACGCCGCGGAAGAACGGTTTCGGCGCTCATGCCCGGATGCCTGTCAAGCATCTGACCGTACAGTTCTGTTTTCCCGGCTGTGCCATTTTCCCTTCTGAGGAGTCTGCCACTCATGGCAAGCGTTAGCTATCGCAATGTCTACAAGCGTTGGGGCGATGTCATCGCGGTCAACGACTTCAACCTGGAGATCGAAGACAAGGAATTCATGGTCTACGTCGGCCCCTCGGGCTGCGGCAAGTCCACCAGCCTGCGCCTGCTGGCCGGCCTGGAGGAGATCAGCGACGGCCAGATCCTGATCGGCGACCGCGTGGTCAACGACGTGCCGCCCAAGGATCGCGACATCGCCATGGTCTTCCAGAGCTATGCGCTCTACCCGCACATGTCGGTCTACGACAACATGGCCTTCGGCCTCAAGCTGCGCAAGCTGCCCAAGGCCGACATCGACCGCCGCGTCAAGGAAGCGGCCGAGACGCTGGGCATCAGCCAGTTCTTGGACCGCAAGCCCAAGGCCCTCTCCGGCGGCCAGCGCCAGCGCGTGGCCGTGGGCCGCGCCATCGTGCGCAACCCCAAGGTCTTCCTCTTCGATGAGCCTCTGTCCAACCTGGACGCCAAGCTGCGCGTTCAGACCCGCGCCGAGATCAGCAAGCTGTGGCAGCGGCTGGGCACCACCTTCATCTACGTCACCCACGACCAGGTGGAGGCCATGACCATGGCCACCCGCATCGCGGTGATGAAGGACGGCATCCTCCAGCAGTGCGACACCCCCACCTACCTGTACGACCACCCCAACAACGTCTTCGTTGCCGGCTTCATCGGCAGCCCGTCGATGAACTTCTTCGATGCGACGCTGGTGGAGGCCGACGGCAAGGTCTGGGTGGACGGCGGCACCTTCCGCCTGGAAGTGCCGGGCAAGAACACCGAGCTGGCCCAGAAGCACAAGGGCAAGCAGGTGGTCTTTGGCATCCGCCCCGAGGACATTCACGCCCGCGAGTTCATCGCCCCTGGCATCGCGCCGGCCTACATGGACTCCACCGTGGACGTGGTGGAAATGATGGGCAGCGAGATCTTCGCCTATCTGCTGACCGGCAAGAAGAATTTCGTCGCCCGGCTCGACCCGCGCACCCGCGCCCACGTGGGCGAGGCCCTGAGTCTGGTGGTCAACATGGACAACATGCACATCTTTGACCCCAAGACCGAGCAGCGCCTGACCTAGCCTGGTCTGACTGCAACCGAAGGGGTAGATCGCCTGTGCGGTCTACCCCTTTCTTGTTGCCAACCGGTCGCCCTCCATCTCTGGACGCGCGAGTCCCTTCAGCTTCTCCGATCTCCTCTGAGTTCCCCAAGTTCCCTCCCATGCAAGCACTCGTCACCGGCGCCAGCGGCTTTGTCGGCGCCAACATCATCGCCGCGCTCAACCAGGCTGGCTGGCAGGCGCGCGCCCTGCTGCGCCGCACCTCGTCGCTGGCCGCGCTGGATGGCCTGAGCTACCAGCCGGTCATGGGCGACGTCACCGATCGCAAGTCGCTGGCCGCGGCCATGCAGGGGGTCGATGTGGTCTTCCACGCGGCCGGCGTGGTGGCCGACTACTGGAGCCAGGACGCGGCCCTGACCTACCGGGTCAACGTGGATGGCACGCGCAACGTGGTGGAGGCTGCGCTGGCGGCCTCGCCGCGGCCGCGCCTGGTGTTCACCAGCTCCCAGGCCGCGCTGGGCTTCGGCGCAGGCCAGACCATGCTGGATGAGCGCCACCCCTTCAACCTGGCGCCGGCCGTCTACCCCTATGGCCACAGCAAACACCTGGCCGAGCAGGTGGTGCAGGGCGCGGTGCAGCGCGGCCTGCACGCGGTCATCGTCAACCCTTCCATCGTCCTCGGCCCGCGGGATGCCACCCTCTACAACAGCCAGATTCTGCTGAACATCCAGGCCGGCCGGCTGCCCTTCGTGCCGCCGGGCGGCATCAACGTGGTCGATGCGTTGGACGTGGCGGCCGGCCATCTGCTGGCGCTGGAAAAAGGGAGGCCCGGCCAGCGCTATCTGCTGGTGGGGCACAATGTCACGCTCTACTACCTGGCCCGCCAGATCGCGGCCAGTCTGGGGGTGCGGGGGCCGTTGGGGGTGATTCCCGACCCGCTGATCGGCCCGCTGGCTGCCGCGCTGGACCAGGCCAACCGGCTCTCCCCGCGCCGGCTGCCGCTGGCCGGCGACGTGCTGCGCTTCGGCAGCCGTTTCATCTATGCCGACAATGCCAAGGCGCTGGCCGAGCTGGGCTGGACGGTGACGCCGTTGCAGGAGACCATCGGGCGGGCCATTGCCTGGCTGCGCGCGGTGGGGGCGATCTCCACATGAGGTGGCCCGTTGGCACTGACGCCCAGACTTCGGACGGCAAAGCCGGCCGGTTGAAGCGATGCCAGGTTCTTGACGGCAAAGGGCTTTGCGCGCAAGACTCGGCCGGAGCCGCACCGTCCGAAGTCTCGTCGCTTCACGAAGATGAATTCTGATGGGTGACACCAAGCCAATTGCTGCCCTCCTCTTCGACATGGACGGCCTGATGTTCGACACCGAGCGACTGATCCTCCGTTCCTGGCAGCGCGCCATGATCGATTTTGGCTACCAGCCGTCGGAGGAGGTCTTCCTGCGCAGCGTGGGCCGCACCGTCGCGGCGACCAACCAGATCCTGCGCGCGGCCTATGGGCCCGACTTTCCTCTGGGGAGCACCAACACGCGCACCGGCGAGTACGTCTGGCAGGAGGTGGACGCACACGGCGCGCCGATCAAGCCGGGCCTGCTGGCGCTGCTGGACTTCCTGGAGGCGCGCGGTCTGCCCAGGGCGGTGGCCAGCTCCTCCGAGCGCGCGTCCATCGAACGGCTGTTGGGTTCAGTGCATCTCCAGCCCCGTTTTGCCGCCATCGCGGCCGGCGACGAGGTGGCGCAGGGCAAGCCCGCGCCCGACATCTTCCTGCTGGCGGCCAGCCGGCTGGGGGTCGATCCGGCCCACTGTCTGGTGCTGGAGGATTCGGAGGCTGGCGCCCGCGCGGCCCACGCCGCGGGCATGGCCGCGCTTATCGTGCCCGACCTGATACTGCCGTCGGCCGAGGTGGCCGCCCTGGCCGCGGCCGTGCTGCCCGACCTGCACGCGGTGCGCGATTGGCTGGCGCAGCGTCTG
>JACSRL010000436.1 GCA_014879765.1 Anaerolinea sp.
GATGCGAACTCCGCGGGGGCTAATCCCTCTCTGCCAGCTTGCGTTCCAACCGTTCCAGGCGATGTTGTAAGCTCGACAGCGTCTCCTCGCGCGCGGGGCCGGGGGGGAGCTGTCTGGCGGTGTGCAGGCCCCACAGCGTCCACTTGCGCGCCGCGGCCAGATCCAGCTCCTGCCACTCGTGGTGCTTGGCCAGCTCTTCGTAGGGGGTCACCTCCGGGCCGGGCACGCTGGTGATCCAGTCATGCCACACAGCCGCAGCCTCCGCCCGCCGCTCCTGGCGCTTGAGCAGCCCGCCCAGCCGGCGCAGCGCCAGGCTGCGCAGCTCCGCCGGCAGCGCCCCCGCCAGCGCCCGGCGATAGGCCGCCTCGCCCGTCTCCAGCCATTCCAATTCTTCGTAGCAGCGGCCCAGGCTGAGCCAATCGGCCGCGGGCAGGCTGGCCTCGGGCAGGGCCGCGCCGGCCAGGCTGAAGGGCGCGCACAGCAGCGTGGCCAGCGGCGCCATGCTGACGATGTCCTCCCGGTTGTGGTAGAAGACGCGTGTCATGTCCTCCAGCACCTCCGGCCGCGGCCGGCCCTGGCTGCGCGCGTATTCCTGGTAGATCGAGGGGATCAGCCAGCCGGGCACGTCGGCTTGGCTGCGCTGCATGGCCAGGATATCCTGCTCCAGCGCGCCCAGCGCGCAGGAGGGCAGGCGCAGCCGCCAACGCTGGCGCGCGGCCGGCAGCAGGTCCAGATGCAGCAGATCAGCCAGCGGCGACGGCTGGCGCTGCAAGGCGTAGCGGGTGTTGAGCAGCGGCGCGTCGAAGGAGCGGCCGTTGAAGGTGACAAGACCGTTGCAGCGCGCCAGCAGCTCGCTGACCACGTGCAGCAAGGCGCGCTCCTCGGCCGGGCTGCGCATGAACACCTGGCGCACCACATAGCCCTCCGCTTCGAAGGTTCCCACCCCTACCATGAAGGCGAAAGTGCCCGCGCCGCCGGCCAGCCCGCTGGTCTCGGTGTCCAGAAACGCGGCCCGGGCAAAGTCGAAGTCCGCCAGCCGTGGATCCCGGCTGCACGCCGCGACGGCCGCGCCCTGCACTGCCAGCGTCGCGGCCAATGGCCAGCCGCCGCGCGCCTCGTCCGGCGGATAGCGGTGCGTGGCCACCAGGCAGCGGCCGGCCGGGGTGACCACTTCTTCGGCCGTGAGGTGGCCGGCCAGGTCGGGCTCGGTCGCGGGGTGCGACGCCGCGGCCGGTGGCGCGGCCGGCGGCGCGGCCAGGCCCGCCCGGCCCCGCCGCACGCCCAACTGCTGCAAGCGCCGCAGCCGCTCAGCGACGCTGTCGGCGTTGGCCGGCGCGTGCTCCTCGCCCGCCATGGCCTAGGGCCCCACGTTGGCCAGCAGCACGCTGCTGACGTTGTAGAGGAAATGCACCAGGATCGCGATGGTCAGATTGGTGCGGTAGCGCACCAGTCCCAGCACCAGCGCGATGGCCAGGATCAGCAGCGAGGCTGGCGAGAGGCGGTACTGGCTGTGGATGATGGTGAACAGGACCGAGGTCAGCCCCAGGCGGAAGGGGGGCAGCAGTGCGCCGCGAAAGACCATCTCCTCCCCCAGCGCCGCGGCCGCGCCGATGGTGAAGGCGCCCAGCAGGCTGCCGGTCATGTCGCCCAGCAACAGGTTACTGGCCTCGTCGATCTGCTGCATGCCCTGCGGGTCCAGCGTCTGCCAGGCCAGCGAAAAGAGGATCTGCAAGGCCACCAGTCCGGCCGCGACCAGCACGCCGAAGCCGATCTGCCGCCATGTGGGCCACTTCAGCCCCAGCCGGTCGGCCGTCTCGCGCAGGGTGCGGCGGGTGAAGATGCCCACGCCCGACACCGCGATCAGCATCATGCCCACCGCTTGCGCCCACAGCGCGGCCACCTCTATGCCGGCGCCGCCCAGGCTCTCCAGCACGGCCGCATCGCTGAGCAGCGGCTGCTGGCCCACGCCCATCCCCACCAGGTAGATGGCATAGACCAGCGCGGCTGTGACGATGGCCGAGTTGGGGTCGATGGGCAGCCAGCGGGCCAGCAGACGGCGCACGGCCGGGATCATCGGGATGAAGGCCAGCACGCCGGTCAGCCCCACGACGCGGAAGAGGCTGGCGTAGGCCGCGCCCAACTCCGGCGGCAGCCCCGGCATGGGCGTGGCCGCCATGGCCAGGCTCAACAGGCCGAAGACAATCATCAGCAGGTTGAGGCTGGCCAGTGCCAGCAGCGTCAGCCAGCGAAAGGCCACATGCTGGCGCTCCAGGTTGGCCACCGCCAACAACATGGCCAACAAAACAAAGATGAAGAGGGTGAAACCGATTTCCATGCGTGGGATTATCCCCTGGCGGGCGGGAATGTCCAAATGCAATGATGAGGGATGAATGATGAAGGATGAATCCGCAGAGGCGTTTCACCGCATGGCGCGCTGGTCTCCCTTCCGGATTCTGGATTCATCCTTCATCCTTCATCCTTCATCATTCCCTTCCCCTCCGCTCCAGCGCCCTGGCCACGTTGGCGGGCAGCTCGGCGGCGCGGGCCTGGAGGAAGGCGAGCACGCGGGCCGCGTCGATGCCCTGCTGCGCCGCGCGCTGCAGGCCGGTCTGAGAGATGCGGTAGCTGAAGGTGAGCTGGCCCGCGTCCCAGGTGGCCCCCTGCCAGGTGGTGAAACGCGCGACGCGGAAACGATCCAGCAGCGCCGCGCCGGCCGGCACCAACAGGGTGAAGTCGGGCTGCACCGTCACCAGCGCCGGCTCCTGCTCCTGCGGAGGCGGCGCGCCGGTCAGCCAGGCCTGGCCGGCCGCGCTGAGGCTGATCCCGTTGGCAGCGGGGGAGCCAGCTTCAGCCGCGCTCAGCGCGACGGCGCCCAGCCAGTGCAGCGGCCCGCTCAGCACGAAATGCAGCAACGCGCCTTCCACCAGCGCCCAGTGCTCGAAGCCGCGCAAAAAGGCCGGCGCGCCCCGCTGCCGGATGTACCAGGTGTCGTAGTTGCCATCAGGCCGCTGGAAATCGGGCGCCAGCGCCTTGATGGCCGCGGCCAGCTCGGCCAGATCATAGACCGCGCCCGGCTGCAGGCGGGCCAGCAGCGGCTGCAGGCGCTGGCGCGTCCCGACCGGATCGTTGCCCCACGAGCCGGTCTGCTCACAGCTCAGCGCGGGGGTGCGGCAAAGATCGTTCCAGGCCGTGGAACCTGACCAGGCCGCCAGCAGCGCAGCGCGCTGTGCGGCCCGCGGCAGTTCCAGCCAGGCGTGTACGGGCGCGGCTGCCAGCGCCAGCCTGCGGCCGCGTCCGCCGGCGCGCAGCCAGCCCAGCTCCGTGGCCAGCGCCAGGGCCAGCGCCGGCGGGCTGCCAGGCCCATCCCCCGTCAGCCAGGCAGGATCGGTGGGGGGCTGCAACGAAGCGCGCTGAAGCTCGTATAGCGAGGTGGATTGCCATGAGCCCAGATCGGCCCCATCGCGCAGCGCGATCTGTCCAGCCTGCACCAGCGCCAGCAGGGTACACAGCTCGTGCAGCGCCAGATCCACCGGCGGCTGGTCGAGGGGCGCGGCGGCCAGCGGCGCAGGTGGAAAAAGCGCCTCGACCGGCGGCGGCGGCGGCAGCAGCGCGGCCAGATCCGGCGGCGTGTGCAGGAACTCCATCAGCCCGTCCGCCGTCTCGACCATGGTCGGGTAGAGCAGGCCGCGGTACCAGAGCTCTTCGGTGGCGTTGGCCGGCTGCAAATAGGGCCGCTCCCGCTCCAGGCGGGCCGGCCCGGCCGGCCGGATGGCGCCGCAGCGGCGCTCGAAGGCGGGCCGCGGGCTGCGGCCTCCCTCCCGCAACAGCGCTGCCAGCGCCTGCTGGGCGGCTGGCGTGCAGGCGGCCAGGCTGGCCCGCAGGTGCTCAGGATCAGCCAGCGTCGCGGCCAGTTGCTCGACCATCTGGCTGGCCTGGTTGCTGGCCAGCTCGACGCCGTTCACCTCGGCCAGGGCGCGCAGCATGGCCGGCGAACAGTTGCGCAGGCTGGTCTGAAGAGTCGTCATGGCAGTGGCTTCCGTGCTCTGTAAACCAAGGAGTTCGACGTCCGGCGCCGGGCTACAGCCGCCGGCAGATCGCCGGGCGTCGATGCGCAACGACTGTGTGAGCGAAGCTTGCGCGGCATGAGCGTTTTGCACGATGGCTGGCGGCGCGCTATAATGGCCGATGCTGGCAAAAACCGCTCACGGGCGGAAGGCAGAATCGCTCACGACATCAGCCCCTGCCGCTGAGCGCAGCAGCGCCCGGCAGGATCAATCACGTGAGGATCAGATCAAGACAATGACCCAGACAGACGAAAACAACACAGGCAACATTCTGCAAGAGATCTGGCAGAACGGACAACTGGCGTGGCGGCTCTATGCCGACCCGCGCGTCTCCTTCCTGCTCAAGGCCATGGTGCCGGCGCTGTGGCTGGCCTATTTTATCCTGCCCATCGACCTGGTGCCGGACCTGATACCGGTGCTGGGCCAGTTGGACGATATCGCCGTCCTGCTGTTGCTGGTGCGCCTGTTCATCTCGCTGGCGCCGCCGGAGATCGTGGCGGAGCACCGGGGTGAGGCGCCGGCCGGCAGCGCAGGCCCCGACGCACAGCAGACGGCCGGCGCGACTGGCGCCAGCCGCAACGGCGCCAAGCCGGCCGGCAGCCGCGACGATGTGATCGACGCCGACTACCGTGTGGTGAATGATGCCTGATAACGGCGCGTCCGACCTGGCCCTGCTGCGCCCCGCGGAGGTGGCGGAGCAACTGAGCATCAGCGCCGCGACCCTGCGCCGGTGGTCCAGCCGTTTCAGTCTCTTTCTCGACCTGGCCGAGGGGGACCAGGAGAGCGGCAGCCACCGGCGCTACAGCGCGCACGACCTGGAGACGCTGGCTCGCGTCAAGCACCTGCTGGAACAGGGCTGGACCTACGAGCAGGTGGCGGGCCAACTGGAGCAGGGCGCAGACGGGGCGCTGGACGCGCCAGAGGCGTGGCCGCTGGATGGCAACGGGGCGCAGGACGCGTTCCCCGGCATGGAGAGCGCCGAGACGCTGCCGCAGGAGGCCGGCCATCTGTTGCCGGTGGAACCTATGCCGCCGGCCGCCCGCTTTTTGCGTGACACGATCCAGGGCATGGCCGACACGCAGCAGATCATCCTCAACAGCCAGCAGGCCAGCCGTGACCTGATGGGGGTGATGATCCAGGACAACCTGAACCTGAAGGGGGAGGCCGGCAGCCTGCGCGAGCGGATGCTGGAGCTGGAGCGGGATCTGGCCGAGCAGCGGCGTCGCCAGGCCGACTATCGCGAGCGGATGGAGACGCGGGTGCGGGTGCTGGAGGATGCGGTGGCCCGGCTGATGGCCGGCCAGATGGCGGCGCCGGCCGCGCCGCCGCCTGCAGCCGGCGCGCCGGCGTCCATGCCCTACCAGCCGGCCGCGCCGCAGCCGGAGCGTCGCGGCTTCTGGTCGCGTCTCATCGGCGGATAACAACACCCAACCCGTGCCCGCCGACCGATCCAGAGGCGTCCCGCCGGGGGTCAGATCAGCGTCAACTCCGCGGCCGGCTGGAAACCCAGACCGGCCGTTTGCATCGCCGGGGCCAGCTCGCCCACCAGGTCATAGGCCAGCGCGCCGCTGATGGTGACCGCGACCAATTGGCCGGCCGGCAGGGCCTGCCCCGGCAGCAACACCAGCCCATCGACCTCGGGGGCGTCGCGATAGGAGCGGGCCAGCGTCAGCGGCGCGCCGCTGGGCAGCGCCAGCCCGGCCGCGTCCTGCCCATCCACCTGGCCCATGCCCTCCACCAGCACCTCCAGCCGGCGACCGACCTGGGCCTGGTTGCGGGCCAGCGAGATCGACTGTTGGGCGGCCATCACCCGATGCCAGCGCTCCTCCTTCACCTCGTCGGCCACCTGGTCGGGCAGGTCAAAGGCCGGCGTGCCAGGCTCGGCGCTGAACTTGAAGACGCCCAGCTTGTCGAACTGCACCGCCTGGATGAAGTCCAGCAGCCCCTGGAACTCGGCTTCGGTCTCGCCGGGAAAGCCGACGATGAAGGTGGAGCGCAGGGCCAGGTCGGGCATGGCCGCGCGCAGCTTGTCCACGGTCTTGTGTACCCAGGCGCTGCTGCTGGGGCGACGCATGCGGCGCAGCGTCTCCGGGTGGCCGTGCTGCAAGGGCATGTCCAGGTAGTGCAGGATCTGCGGCTCGCTGGCCATCACCTCGATCAGCCGGTCGCTGACGTGGCCGGGATAGGCGTACATGAGACGCAGCCAGCGCAGATCAGGGGTGCGGCGACAGAGCGCGCTGAGCAGTTGGGGCAGCGAGTCCGGCTCGCCGCGGTCGCGGCCATAGTCGGTGCTGTCCTGCGCCACGATGATCAGCTCACGCGCGCCTCCCTGCACCAGGCGGGCCGCCTCGTCGAGGATGGCCGGCATGGGCCGGCTGTGCAGCTTGCCCTTGAAACTGGGGATGGAGCAGAAGGCGCAGGGCGCGTTGCAGCCGTCGCTGATCTTGAGATAGGCGCTGCCGCTGGGTGTGTTGGGGCGAAGCACCGCGCCATCGTCGCCGATCTCCGGGTCGCCCAGCAGCGCGTAGCGTTCACCCCGCCGGCCGGCGCGCAGTTGGGCGGCCAACGGCACGATCTCCATCCAGCGGCGGGTGCCCAGCAGCGCATCCACCCCCGGCACGCGGCGCACCACCTCGTCGCCGTCGCGCTGGGCCAGACAGCCGGCCGCGACCAGGCGTTGGTGGCGCTGCTTGCCCGCGGCCAGCTCCTGCAAGGTGGCGATGGATTCCTCGCGGGCGGCATCCAAAAAGCCGCAGGTGTTGACGATCAGCACATCGGCGCGGTCGGGGTTGGCGGTGGCGCGGTAGCCATCGCGCTGCAACAGCATGGCCATGCCCTCGCTATCCACAAGGTTTTTCGGGCAGCCCAGAGTCAACAGGTAATAGGTGGGGGTACGCTGGGTGGAATGGTTTTTCGATTTTGACATGGGTCTCTTGGTGACAAAAAAAGGTAACTGTTCAGGCGCCGGGCACTTGCGCTTGACTTCGTAGCGTGGATTGGCTTCACGTGTCGCATTGCAAGCGTAGATGCTA
>JACSRL010000167.1 GCA_014879765.1 Anaerolinea sp.
GACCAATTATCGCCGATTCCTCTTCGATTGTTAAGGTTCAGCCGATCCCAGCAGCTCTAAACTCAAGTATATGATGTCACCGTGTCGGCTGATGGGCGGTATCTGTTTGTTGCCCAGATGGACAACCAGATGACGGTTATCGATGCCCTGGACCACTCCGTGGTAACAGTCGTCTACGGCTTGAATGCTCTGTCTCGCCTGGAGGTAGCCCCCGATGGGTCTGCTGTCTATGGCATAGGTAACTCATCGGTCTATGTGCTGGATGGCAACACCTTTGAACATACTGCCACCATCTGGATACCAAATCAAGCATATTCCCTGGCAACTACCTGTGATGGCGAGAGCTTATGGGCGATCGGGGGCTATAATACCATCGGATCCGTGATCGACACAGGCAACAACCAGGTGGTGCATCAGATCAATCTGCCCTCTGCCAACGCCTACAACGTCGCCATTTGCCCACAGCATGTGGTCGAAGATCTGCTCCTTCTGCCATCGGTACAGAGCCAGGCTGGCGCGCCTGGCGAGACGGTCACACATGAGCTACGGCTCATCAATGCCACCGGCGCCGCCGACAGCTACACCCTTAGCTTGGGCGTGTCCAATTGGGCTACGTCGCTCTCCTCCAGCGTTGTGGGCCCGCTGGCCTCCGGCCAAATGGTCACGATTCAAGTGCAGGTCACAATCCCGGCCAGCGCAGCCTGGTATGACAGCGACAGCGTGCAGGTAACGGCCACCGGCGTGAGCGCCCCCAGCTTCAGCGCCAGCGCCAGCCTCACCACCATGGCCGATGCGTCGCCGATCATCGGCGTCGCACCGATGGCGTTGAGCAGCACACAACTGGCAGGCCAGATCGTGGAGCAAAACCTGCTCATCAGCAACGGCAACGGTGTGACGTTGACCGTAGCCATCAGCGACTTCGATCTGACCCCTGACCACGCGTCGTTGCCGCAGATTCTGGCTGAGAACGTCTATACCACCACCGTGGACAACGAGGACAACGCGCTGAGCGGCCATCCGGACTACGACATGGATACCACTATCTGCGCCTATTACAGCAACGCGCCGGTCGAATTCGATATCTTCGCCGATCATCTGCTCGCGCCCACGGGCAATGTGCTCACCGTGCGCGCCAGTACCTACTATTTGGGGTCAGAAGCTAACCAGGTGAAGTTGAACGGCGTCACGCTGGGCGATTTGCCCAACGCCCCTTACCAATGGACCGAAACTTCCTTCGATATCCCACCGGGAGTGGTTGTGCCAGGCGTCAATCTGGTGCAGGTTATCGTTGGAGACGGCAGTTGTTTCGAGGTGGACTGGGGTGAGCTACGACTGACCGGAACTCCGGCCACATGGCTGCAGCAAAGCCCCTCCTCTGCCAGCGTGCCAACCAATAGCAGCCAGAACATCATCGTCACCTTCGACTCCACCAGCGTACAGCCCGGTGACTATCAAGCGGTGATAGTCCTGGAAAGCAACGATTCTGTACGACCTTATCTGACCGTGCCTGTGACCATGACCGTCCAGCCCACCGCAGACATGGGCCGCGTTACCGGAGCGATCAGCGACGCCTGGACCGGCCAACCGTTGGCCGCCACCGTTGAACTGGTAGGCGTCCACACCCTCACTCCCAGAACCAGCTACCAGATCTGGGCGCCGGCTGGCGCTTACGATCTGGTGGTCAGCGCATCGGGCTACGTGACGGTCACCACGCCGGTGCTCATCACGGCCGGCGGTCTGACAGTACAGGATGTCGCCCTGGAGCCGGCGCAGGCGCGGCTGGAATGGCTGCCGCTGTCGGTGCAAGCCACCGCCGCGCCCGGCGGCCAGACAGCGCAGACCTTGGTCATCTCCAACACCGGCCCTCTGCCGCTGGATCTGGCGCTGTTCGAGATCAATCTCGACATCGCGGAGCAGCCATTAGCCCTGGAAGATCTGACCGGCAGACGCATTCTCTACGACCGATCGCATGGCCAGCCGCATCCAGATGAGTTTAGCGCGTTGATCGCTGATGTCGTAGCAGCCGGCGCGGTGGTGGATGTCAACTGGTATTTTCCCGTCAATGCCAGCGTGCTGGACGGTTACGACATCCTGTGGAGCAACTGCTGCGGCTCGATGACCTGGGGCATGAGCGAGTTGCAGGCGGTGGAAACCTGGATGCGCCGCGGCGGGGCGGTTCTGGTTCACGGCCCCAGCAATTCTGCCACTACCGGCCTGGCCAGCATCTTCGATATCTTCTACATCGACGATAACTGCAGCGGCGGCACAACCAGCAACATCAGCCCACACCCCATCAGCGTGGGCGTCAATAGTGTCTATTTGAACTATGCATGTAGTCGCCTCTCACCCAGCCCAGGTTCCACCGTCGTAGTCTCCGATCAGACCGGAAGTCCCCGCGTGGTAGCCAAGGAATACAACGGCGGCAAGATGGTGGTGTTCGGCGCCGTGGCACTTGACAACTGGTCAATCTCGCAAGCCGACAATCACGTGCTGGGCATCAACAGTCTGATCTGGCTGGCTCGTCCATCGTACAGCGACGTGCCCTGGCTGACGGTCAGTCCGACCAGCGCGGTCGTGTCAGGCCACAGCAGTCTGCCGGTCACACTCTTCTTTGACGCGACTGGCCTCAGCATAGGCATTTACCGCGCCAGGCTGGCCATCGAACACAACGACCCCGGCCAGGTCTCTCCGGCCGAGGTTCCGGTGACGCTGGCTGTCGGTGTGCCTACGGCCGTCGATCTGGAGCAGTTTTCGACCGCCAGACTGCCGACCTCCGCACCGCTCAGCTCGCTGCCGCTGGGCGCGTTGCCGGCCGCGGCCATGGCGGCCCTGAGTCTGGCTGGCTGGCGCAGCCGCCGGCGCTAGGCATTTGATCTATCGACGCAACAAGCCCCTTTGGTATCAGAGGGGCTTGTTGTTGGACAACTCATATGATCTGCAGCGATCCGCCTCACCTCAGCACGTCGGCCTCGAAGCGGTAGATGGTCACCGGCTCGTCGGGGTGCATGTAGGCCTTGCGCTTGGTCAGATAGACCTGCTCTTCAGGCGTCTCGATGCCGGGGATGCCGGGCAGGAGCAGCGCGCGGCGGCCGCTTTCGCCCTCGACCAGGATGCCGTAGCGCGCCGGGTCCAGCTCGTCCAGCCCCTGAACTTCCTCGCAGGGCTTGAGCAGGTAGACGGTGATGTCGATGTCGTCCACCTCCTCCGGCTCGATGCTGGGGCAGCGCGGATCGTCCACGGCTGAGTTGACCGCCTCCTGCACCACCTCGGCGTAGAGCGTCGGCTCGTAGGGATGGACGCTGCCGCGGCAGCCGCGCAGGTCGCCCTCGACCTCACCCGGCCGCGGCGGATCGTGCAGCGACACGAAGAGGCCGCAGGCCGGGCCGTCGCCGGCCATGCCGGACACGTCCAGGTACTCGCCAGTGGCCAGAAAGCAGCGGATCGCCTCGCGGGCCAGGTCGATGAGGGGATGGGACATGGCAATGGTGAAGAGTGAATTGGTGAATGGTGAATTGGTGAATGGTGAATTGGTGAATGGTGAATTGGTGAATGGTGAAGGGTGAATGGTGAAGGGTGAATTGGTGAATGGTGAAGGGTGAAGGGTGAAGGGTGAAGGGTGAATTGGTGAATGGTGAAGGGTGAAGGGTGAATGATCGGAGCGCGATCACGCATCACGTTTCACGTTTCACGCCTCACGCCAACACGGCCCGCGCGATGACCATGCGCTGGATCTCGCTGGTGCCCTCGCCGATGGCCATCAGCCGGTTGTCGCGGTAGATGCGCTCCACGGGATACTCGCGGCTGTAGCCATAGCCGCCGTGGATCTGGATGGCGTCGTAGCAGACCTTCTCGGCGATCTCGGTGGCGAAGAGCTTGGCCTGGGCCGCCAGCAGCGTGAAGGGCTGGCCCTGGTCGCGCAGCCAGGCCGCGCGGTAGACCAGCCAGCGCGCGGCCTCGATGGTGGTGGCCATGGTGGCGATCTTCTCCTGGATGGCCTGGTGCTCGGCGATGGCCTTGCCAAAAGTCTTGCGCTCCTTGGCGTAGGCCACGGCCGCCTCGTAGGCCGCCTGGGCCAGGCCAACGCTCAGCGCGCCGATGGCAACGCGGCCGCCGTCCAGCGCCTCCAGCGTCTGGTGCAGGCCATAGCCCTCGCGGCCCAGCACATTCTCCAGCGGCACGGTGACGTTCTCGATGCTGACCGCGTAGGTGTGGCTGCCGTTGAGGCCCATCTTGCGCTCCGGCTTGCCAAAGCTGAGGCCCGGCGTGTCGGTGGGGACGATGATCTGGCTCAGGCTGCGGCTGCCGCCGGCCTTGTCGGTGCGGCAGAGCAGGATGGCGGTTCTGGCCTCGGCGCCGTTGGTCAGCCACATCTTGCTGCCGTTGATCACCCAGGCGTCGCCCCGCTTCTCCGCCAAGGTGCGCACGCCGCCGGCCAGGTCAGAGCCCGCGCCCGGCTCGGTCAGCCCCAGACAGCCGATGGACGGGGCGACCCCGCCCCTACTGGCCTGGCCGCGCGCCAGCGGGACCAGGAAACGCTGCTTCTGCGCCTCGCTGCCGAACTTGTTGAGCGGCCCGCAGGCCAGGCCCAGATGCGCGGCCACGATCAGTCCGGTGGAGCCACAGCCGCGGCCGATCTCCTCCACCAGGATGGCCGCGCTGACATGGTCAGCCCCGGCTCCGCCGTAGGACTCCGGCACGTTCAGTCCCAGCAGCCCCAGCCCGGCCATGGTGCGCAAAGGTCCCCAGGGGAACTCGCCGGTCTCGTCGGTGTGAGCCGCCAGCGGCTTGACTTCCTTCTCCACGACGTCCCGCACCAGCCGGCGGACGCCTTCCTGCTCGTCGGTCAGACGAAAATCCATGGGTGAGACCTCCTTGTCTCAGCAAAGCCTTCAGTTCAGTCAATTGGTATAGATGCGTCGCACATCGGCGGGAATCTGCGCCGCTTTCACGCTGTTCTGTATGGCGCGCAGCACGTCGGGATCATGGATTTTGCGGATCTCGGGCATCAGCCGCAAGCCATCGATGCCAAACCTGATCTCCAACAGAATCTCGATGCTGGCCAGCAGACTGTCTCGGACGCCCTCTTCTCGTCCCTGCTGAAAGCCTTGATGCAGACCCTGCTGCAGGCCTTGGTGCAGGCCCTGTTGCAGGCCCTGCTGATATCCTCGTTCTGTCCAAATCTCTGCAAGCGTTGGCATAGTTACACCTCCGGTCGAAGAAACTTCCTCGACCACATCTTTGAGCGTCTGTTCATCGATCTTGCTTGTGCCCTGTGCCAGGTATCGTAGCCAGGTTTCCAAAAACTGCAAACCGGTCTTCTGGCGCGTCAGCTCGACAAGCAGAGGGGTCATGGCGCGCACGCTGACGTCCAAGTCGTTCTGGAAGATATGCTTGAGCGTTAGCATCGCTACCTGCGCCAGAACTTCTCCCTTTATGTCTGCATCCTCCATGCTGGACAGATCAACCAACCAATAGCGGAAGTCCGGGAAAAACTCAGCCATCGGCTGAGGCAGATCGAATAAGCTTGCAAAGTTACGCGGCAGGCGCCATTCAGCCTGACCGTGGTAGACGACGATGGGCAGAATGGGTATGAACCTCGATTTCTGGCGCACAGCGAGATCCCAAATCTGCGTCATATAGCGCAGCAACTGCAACGAAATCAGAATCTCTGGATAGCTCTTGTGCTCGAACAAAACATAAACGTAGGTCGGCTGCGCATCGAAGCGCTGCACCTGATAGAGCAGGTCAGAGAAATGCTGTCGTAGCTCATCGTCGACAAAGGAGTCCTTAGCCAGCTCCAGTGTCGAGAAATCCAGCAGCTCGACAACGGCCGGCGGCAGGTAGTTGCGCAAGAAGTCCGTCGCGGTATCCCGTTGTGAGAACACGTTGCGGAAAAACCGATCGTGAGGGTTTACAATGGGTTCCATGTCAACCCCCGCCTCGCAGGCTGTTGATCTGCTCCACAACCTCTGGGTTGACCAGCGCGCTCAGGTCGCCGGGAGGCTCGCCCAGGTAGGCGGCGCGCAGGACGCGGCGCATGACTTTGGCGTTGCGCGTCTTGGGCAGGTCGGGGACGAAGAGCACTGCCTTGGGCGCCATCGGCTTGCCCATCTCCTCGGCCACCCGCTCACGCAGCTCGGCCGCCAGGCTGTCGGCGGCGGCATAGCCTGGGGCCAGCACGCAGAAGACCACCAGCGCCTGTCCTTTGATCGCGTCGGGCACGCCGATCGCGCCGGCCTCGACCACGGCCGGGTGATGCACCAGCACCGTCTCCACCTCGGCCGGGCCCAGCCGCTTGCCGGCCACTTTGATGGTGTCGTCGGAGCGGCCCAGGATGTACCACAGCCCGTCAGCGTCCACCGCGGCCCAGTCGCCGTGTACCCACACCTCCGGCCATCGGCTCCAATAGGTTTCGATGTAGCGATCAGGATCGCGCCAGAAGCCGCGCGTCATGCCGATCCACGGCTGGCGCACCACCAGCTCGCCCACCTGCTCGCGCACGCTGTGGCCCTCCTCGTCCACCACGTCGGCTGCCATGCCCACGTTGGGGCCGGAGAAGGCGCACGGCTTGAGCGGCAGCATGACATTGCCCATGACGATGCCGCCGGAGATCTCGGTGCCGCCGGAGTAGTTGATGATGGGGCAGCGGCCGCCGCCCACGGTGTTGAAGAGCCACAGCCAGGGCGCGGGGTTCCACGGCTCGCCGGTGCTGGCCATCAGGCGCAGGCTGGAGAGATCGTGGCGCCGCACCGGCTCGTCGCCATGCTGCATCAGCGAGCGGATCAGCGTCGGCGACACGCCCAGCGCGCTGATTTTGTGCCGCTCCACCAGGCTCCACAGCCGGTCTACGTCGGGGTAGTCGGGCGCGCCGTCGTAGAAGACCATGGTGCTGCCCAGCAGCAGCACGCCGAACACCTCCCACGGCCCCATCATCCAGCCCATGTCGGTCATCCAATAGAGCACATCCTCCTGGCGCAGATCCAGCCCCAGCGCCATGTCCATCGCGGCCTTGAGGGGAAAGCCGCAGTGGGTATGCACCGCGCCCTTGGGCCGGCCGGTGGTGCCGGAGGTGTAGACGA
>JACSRL010000165.1 GCA_014879765.1 Anaerolinea sp.
ACTTCGGACGGCAAAGCCGGCCGGTTGAAGCCATGCCAGGTTCCTGACGGCAAATTAGCTTCGCTCGTAAGATTCGTCCGGTGCGGCACCGTCCGAAGTCTCCTCGGTTCAACCCGTTTTGAACACACCCTTTTCATATTGGTGAGCACGGGGTGACAACGCCTGGCTGCAGGTTTGTGAACTTCGGGTCATGCGCCGTGGTCGGCTGGGCTGGTAAACGGCGCGGGGAGCCTGGACCACGAAGGCGCGAAGATGCACGAAGGCACGAAGCGCGAAGCGTGCCCGTTTCGCGCTCTTCGTGCTTCGTGTCTTCCGGCTCCTTCGTGGTTTCGTGATCCAAACACCCGCCGCTATCGCGAGATAGAGGGTGGAGCAGAATTGGCGGCGCCAAAGACCCGGCTTGTGGCATCGGGCTTGACAGCAGGTCCTTCTGGAATATACTTCGCCCCATGTCAAATCAATCTGTATTGGATCCAAAGACTCATGGTGGCGCGGTTAGCCTGACCGTTGGCGACCTGGCCCGCTCGCTGCGTTTCTATCGCGACGTGCTGGGGTTTGCCGACTCTCGAAGCGACGGCGCCAGCGCCCTGCTGTTCGCCGGCGACCAGCCGCTGCTGCATCTGGTCGAGCTGCCTGGCGCGCGACCCAAGCCGTCGCACGCCACCGGCCTCTACCATTTCGCTCTGCTGCTGCCCAGCCGGCCCGATCTGGCCCGCTGGCTGCGTCACGTGGCTGAAACGGGCTGGCCGCTGCAAGGCTGGGCCGACCACGGCGTCAGTGAGGCCGTCTACCTGGCTGACCCCGACGGCAACGGCATCGAGGTCTACCGCGACCGGCCGCGCGCCGAGTGGCCGATGAGCAACGGCGAGCTGCAGATGGTCACCGATCCGCTGGACGCGCAGGGCCTGCTGGCCCTGGCCCCCAGCGACGACGGCTGGATCATGCCGGCCGGCGCACGCATGGGCCACGTCCATCTGCACGTGGCCAGCATTCCCCAGGCGCAAACCTTCTACTGCGACGTGCTGGGCTTCGATCTGGTGCAGCGCTATGGCCCCAGCGCGCTCTTCGTCTCGGCCGGCGGCTATCATCACCACGTCGGGCTGAACACCTGGGCCGGCGTCGGCGCACCGCCCGCGCCGGCCGGCTCGGCCGGCCTGCGCTATTTTACGATAGTTGTCCCCGATGAAGCGGCGCTGGCGGCCGTGGTTGAGCGGGTGCAGCGCGCAGGCATCGCCATCGCCCCCCAGGATGGCGGCTGGCTGCTGCACGACCCCTCCGGCAACGGCATTCGGCTCGTGAATTGACGTAAAGATGCCATCTCTTCCGCAGAGATGGCATCTTTGTTTGACCTACAGCGCCTTCAACGCCTCGAAGGCGGCGCGGAAACAGCCCATGGGCGCAGCCACCAGGCCGGCGCCCACCATGCCCACCCCCGGTTCCTTGTGCGCGATGCCGGTGTTCAGCCGCGGGGTGATGCCCGTCTCTACCACCCGGCGCACGTCCACCCCCACCGGCGTGCCGCGGAAATTCAGCGGCGGGATGCTGAACGCGCTGTGCTCGCCGGCCGTGATCTCGTACATGGCCAGGGTGGTGTTGACCGCGTCGGTCGGGGTGCCGCCCACGAACTGGACGATGGCCGGCGCGCCGGCCAGCGCAAAGCCGCCGATGCCCCCGGTCTCGGTGATCGCGCTGTCGCCGATGTCGGGGTTGGCGTCCTCTGGCTTGTAGCCGGGCAGCCACAGCCCCTCCACCAGCGGCGACGGCGCGGTGAACCAGCGGTCGCCGGTGGCGCTGACGCGGATCCCCCAGTCGGTGCCGTTGCGCGCCATCACCGTCACCACCGTGCAGCCGGGGATCTGCTCGGCCGGCAGCAGCATGGCCTTGATGGCCGGCATGGAGAGGTTGAGGTAGAAGTGGTCGTTGCCGTCCATGAAACGCAGCGCCGCGGCCGCGGTGGCTGCGTCGCTGGTCTCGGCCAGGGCTGGCCCAATGGCGCGGATGAAGAGCGAGGTGCCGGCCTTGTTGCGGTTGTGGCATTCGTCCCCCATGTGCAGCGCCTGGGCGGTCATGCTGCGCAGGTCGATGGGGCCGGTCTGCTCCAGCGCCCGCTGCAAGGCCGGGTAGAGCACTGTCTCCATCCACCGCAGCCGCTGGATCACCTCCGGCCCATACGCGCCGTAGCGCAGCACCCGGCCCAGCCCCTCGTTCTGGGTGGCGTAGGCCAGGTGGCCGGTCGCCTCGTTGCGCACGATGAACACCGGCATGGAGGGGCTGATGATGCCGGCCATGGGGCCGACCGCGTTGAAGTGGTGGCAGGGGGCGAACTCGATCGCGCCGCTGGCGGCCAGCTCAGCCGCGGCCTCCGGCGTCTCGGCCAGCCCCTCGTAGAGCAGCGCGCCGATCACCGCGCCCCTCGTCGGACCGCTCATGCGCTGCCAGGTGACGGGCGGGCCGCTGTGGGTGATCAGCCGGGGATGGAAGCCGGGGATCACCTCGCGCGCGATGCCCATGCCGATCAGCATCGGCCGGCCGGCCATGATGCGCTGCACCGCCTCGACGTTGGCCGCGTCCACATCGACCCCTTGCAGCGTATCCAGCTCGACATAACCGTCGGCAGGCGGCTGCCACTCCACCGTGGCCACCTCCATGCCCTGCGCCGCCATGCTGGCCGCGAAGGTCTCCAGCCCAAGGTTGATGGGCCGCAGGGGTTGGGAAAAGAGTTCTTGAATCTTGTTCATGAGTCTACTCCTGAGGCAGTGCTCTCGAAATCCACCGCCACCGCCGACTCCATCACCTCGCGCATGTGGGCCAGCACGGCCTGGTGGACAGGGTGTACCTGGTAGAGTTCCATGTCGGCCAGGCTGGCGAAGCGGGTGATCAGGGCGATGTCGTAGGCGCGCGGCGAGGGGATGACGTTGACGCCCACCTCGATCTCTTGCAACGGCGCGATCTTGCCCTCCATGCCGCGCAGCACCTGGGCGGTCTTTTCCACAGCCTCCGGGCTGCGGTCCTTGAGCTTGAAGAGCACCGCGTGGGTCAGCGGCTTGGGCGGCGGCGCGGGCGGCGGCGCCTCAGCGGCCGTCGCCAGCGGCAGGCGCATGATCAGCTCGTCGTCCACCATGTCGCCGTTGTATTGAAAGCCCAGGCTGGCATAGAAGGGCGCCGGGCTGCCCTCGCCCTGGCCGTGGCTGACCAACAGCTCGGTCGCGCCCGGCCTGGCTTTGACATAATCTAGCAGCCGGGCGATGGCCTGGCGGGCAAAGCCCAGGCGCTGATAGCGCTGATCGATCATCAGCCGCCAGAGAAAATACTGCGGCGCCACCGGATCGTCGTAGAGCATGATGAAGCCCACCGGCGTCTCGTCGGCGTAGATGGCGCGGTACCAGGCCTCCTTGCTGAAGAGCGCCTGGGCCAGCGAGATGGCGTTGGAGGCGACGAACCGCTCCTGTTCCGGCGCAACTTTGAGGCGCGTGATGGCCCGCGCCGTCTCCTGGGTGATGGGACGCAGGGTAACGACGGCGTCCCGATTGACGGCAGTTTCCAGGGTATCGTTGGTCATGGGGTGATAGTGTTCTCCAGGGGAGTTTTCATCCAGGCCGCGTCTTCGTCGAACAGCGGCAGCAGAGGGGGATGTCAAAAAGTGGTTGATTGTCTATAACTCAGTATTGACATTCAGTATAGACGAGATTATACTGCACCGCGAGAAGATCGACAAAAGGAGACGATGCCATGCCAGTTTATGCTGCTGATCCGGCCATGCGCAAAGTGATGTTCACTGCGCCGCCGGAACTGCTGGGCAGGCTCGATGCCACCGTGGATCAACTGGGTGCAAACCGCAGCCAGCTGATCCGCGAGGCCATCGAGATGTATTTGCAGACTATTCGCCGCCAGGAGCTGCGCTCACAGCTCGAAGAGGGGTACCGCGTTCAGGCTGCGCGCGACCTTCAGATCTCCGAGGCGTTCCGTTACGCCGACTACGAGGCTACCGTCCAGCATACACCGCCATACGCTGATCTGGAGGCCAACGAGTGGTGACGCTATGCAAACGAGGCGAAGTCTATTTCGCCGATCTTAACCCTGTGCGGGGCCGCGAGCAGGGCGGCCGTCGTCCGGTGCTGATCATCCAGAATGATATCGGCAATCGTCACAGCCCGGTGACCATCGTCGCCGCGATCACTTCCGCGGTCAGCGAGCGGGCCTATCCGACTGAGGTTCGTCTGGCCGCGGGCCTGGGAGGCTTGCCCAGGGAGTCGGCAGTCCTGCTGAACCAAATCAAGACCATTGACAAGGAGCGTTTGGATCAGCGCCTGGGTCAACTTGACGCCGCAGCCATGCGCCAGGTCGACGAGGCCATCAAGCTCAGCCTAGGCCTGACGCTGCTTTGAGCGCCGGAAAGTCATCTTCGTGCATGGAGCTACGTTTCATGCCTCATGCCGGTCAGCCAGAATCAACGCCGCCACGCGCGCGGCCTGTGCGTTGCTGGCCGTTACCAGCGCGCCGGCCGCGGCCAGCCTGGCCTCCTGCTCGCCCAGCCGTTGCGGATCCTCTTCGGTGCCGCAGACGAAGGTCACCACGGGCAGATAGCGGCCCGCGGCTTCGGCCTTGGCTTTGGCGGCCACAATCGCCTGGGCGGCCTCGCCGGCCGGGTCGGGATGCGAGCCGTAGCCCAACACCACGTCCAACAGCAGCACGGCCGCCGCGGGATCGTCGGCCGTCTGCATGATCATGCGGCGGCGCTGGCTGGGGTCCAGCATGGGGTGCAGCCGCCCCTCGGTGTATTCGTCCGCGCCCAGATCCAGGATGACGTGCTGGCCATGCACCACGGCATCGTCGGGGGCAGCGGGCTCTGCCGTCGAGGGGTGAACCGGCGCGTTGGAGTAGAGGCCGTCGGGCAGGTGGCGCAGGATCAACTGCGCCTCGTAGCAGAAGGTGCCGCCGCTGTACAGGCCGTGGATGAAGCGCTGGCCCGGCTGCAAGGCGGCCGCCGCGGCCCGCGCCTGCGGCAGCCAGGCCAGCGGCGCCTGGTCGCAGGCCACGATGGGGCTGCACCAGTCCTCGCCGCGCGCCAACGCCACGGCCACGGCCGCGGCTTGCTCCAGCGTGCTGACCGGGATCAGCCCCGCCCGCTCGATCTGGCCGGGGTCTGCGCCCAGGAAACAGACCACCACTGGCTTGCCGCTGGCCTTGGCGGCCTGCAACACCCTGGCGGCCACGGCCTCGGCCGGCGGCTTGGAGACCAGCACGATCACCTGGGTCTGTGGATCGGCCTGCAGCGCGGCGATGCCGGCCAGCATGGTGCGGCCCCCCACCGCCTCGCTCAGGTCGCGGCCGCCGGTGCCGATGGCCTGGCTGACACCGCTGCCGCGGCGGGCGATGTCGCTGCTGACCGACTGCAGGCCGGTGCCGGCCGCGGCGACGATGCCGATTGGCCCGCGCGGCACGGCGTTGGCGAAGCCCAGCCCGACACCGTTGAGGATGGCCGTGCCCGCGTCGGGGCCCATGCACAGCAGCCCCTGCTCGCCGGCCAGTTCCTTGAGCGCGATTTCCTCCTCCAGGCTGACGTTGTCGCTGAAGAGCATGACGTGTAGCCCGTGGGTCAGGGCCAGCCGCGCCTCGCGCGCGGCGTAGCGGCCGGCCACAGAGATGACGGCCAGGTTGGCATCGGGCGTCTGGCTCATGGCCGCGCGCAGCGAGCGCGGCCGGCGGGTGGCGCCCTGGGTCTGGGGGCCTCCCTTGCTGGCGGCCAGCAGCCCATCCACGGCCGCCAGCGCGGCCGCGGCCGTCTCGTCGTCCTGGGCCAGCACCGCCGCCACCAGATCGTTGGGCGTGGCGGCCTGGGCCGCGGCCGTCAGCAGGCCGGCATCGCGCATCAGCGCCAGGTTGGCCGGCGTGCCCATGACCACGGCCGCATCCTGCACGCCAGGCATGGCCAGCAGTTCCTTGGCCACCAGCATCAGCGTCACCGAATCGTAGTAGGCAGAAGAGAGAATGCGGGTTGCAATCGGCATGTGTAGCTCCTGTGATGGGGGGCTGGGGGAACTCAGGGGAACCGGGTCTCAAGTTCCTGCGAGTTCCTCAAGCCGCGAAACGCAGCCAGAAAGCCGGCCAGCATATCCGCGCCCGACGTGGCGCCGGTGCGCAGGATCGCGGCGGCGGCTGGGCGCAGCGGGTCGGGATCGTCGCTGGGCAGGCCGGCCAGCAGCATGTGCCAGGGCTCGGCTGCCGCGCCGTCGGCGGCAGCTTGCAGGAAGGCCAGACTCAGGCGGGTGGTGCGGGCGCTGGCCACCACCGCCTGGCCCACGACCTCCAGCGGCAGCGGTGGAGCAGTGCTGTCCAGGGCGGCCGCGGCGCGCAGCCCCACCAGCCAGCCGGCCAGCCAGTCGTCGCCGGCCGGGGTCAGCCCAGGCCCCAGCCCGGCCAGCCGGCCGGCCTGGGCAGCGACCTGGCCCAGGTCGCCCTGGCGATAGCTTTGCAGCAGGCCATCGATCACCTGGCCAGCCTGAGCCTGCATCAGCCTCGTCGCGGGGGGGTGGCTGGACGAAGCCGGCGCGGCCAGGCTGGCGGCCGGTGCATGGTGCGCCAGATAGCCTGGCAGCCAGGCCAGGTTGCGCCTGACCGCCTGCGGCCCATGCGTCAGGCGGGCGTAGTCGGGGACGGGGTTCCACGGGGTGGCTGGCGTCAGGGCCAGCCGCCAGCCGTCGCCCTGCGTCAGCCATTGCCCATCGCCGCGCAGCCGCGCGCCTGGATGCAGCCCTGCCAGTGCCAGCGCCTGCGGATGGCTGACCACCGCGTTGAGCGGCCCGTTGCCCACACGCCGGCTGACCAGGGAGAAGGCCGCGCCGTGCGGTGTGACCAGGTTGACCGCCTCGGCGAAGGCCGATTCGACGCGCACCGCCAGGCCGGGGCTGCGCAAGATCGGGCTGACGCGGCTGCTGATGGACTCGATGTGCATGACGCTTGAGATCAACTAGCTGATCAGCGAGGCGTCGTCGCCGAGCGGGCCGGGCGGGACGCCCTGGGGATCGGCGTTTGTGCCCAGCGAGGC